>CALEMG010000296.1 GCA_937910835.1 uncultured Alphaproteobacteria bacterium
CGATCCTGTGATAGTTCGCATTTTCATCGTCCAGAATGTAAATCGGGAGCAGCCTGCCCGCCTCAACCGCCGCCAATAATGCCGGGTTGTCAGACAGACGTAAATCCTGCCGAAACCAGTGGATTGAAATTGCTTTTTTGGTAGATGCCGTGGTCACAATGAAGAAGTCTTCCGCCGGAGTAAGTTGGTCCATTACCAACAGATACGGTTCCAAGGGATAGTCGGATCACCGGGCTCAGGCTGAGCTCATATCACATTTTTAGCTGACTTCTTCTGTTTCCTTATAGGATTGAGGCTCAAGAATCTCGCTTCTGGATTCCGTAAAAATCACCAGATTATTTTTGAACTGTGTCGCGCTGGTTCCCCAGGAATAGCCCATGGCGTACTCGCGACACGCTGCGGGATCGATATCCAGCGCCTTGATAGCAGCTATTTTCAAATCGTCGTCGAGAACGCCCACAGGGTGATCCCCAATAACATCAAGGGGGCCCGTGACGGGATAAGCAGCAACGGGTACTCCGCAGGCAAGTGCCTCCAGCAGGACAAGACCGAATGTGTCTGTTCGGCTTGGAAAAACAAATACATCGGCGGCGGCGTATATGTCCGCGAGTTCCTCGCCCTCTTTCATGCCGAGAAAGACGGTTTGCGGATATTTTCTCTCAAGTTCTTTACGTTGTGGTCCATCACCGGCCAAGACCTTGGTGCCCGGAAGATCAAGGCCCAGAAAATCTTCGATGTTTTTCTCCACGGCAACCCGACCGACATACAGAAAGATGGGATGTTTATAGGTGAGCGCGTCTTTTCCTCTGGGGTGAAATAGCTCGGTGTCTATTCCGCGTGTCCATCGTCTGATATGGCGAAATCCGCGCGTTATAAGGTCCGTTTCTAGGCTTGGAGTGGCTACCATGATGGCCCGGGATGGTCGATGAAACCAACGCAGACCGGCATATCCCCATGTAATGGGAAGCCGGATGCGAGCATGCACATACTCGGCAAAGCGTGTATGGAATGCAGTGGTAAAAGGGATATTGTTTTTTACACAATAGCGACGGGCCGCAAATCCAAGCGGGCCTTCTGTCGCAATATGGACGGCATCCGGCGGTGTTTCCGTAAAAATCTTGCGGATTCTCCTCGCCGGGAAAAGGGACAGGCGGATTTCAGGATAGGTCGGGCAGGGAAGAGAGGTAAAAAGTTCCGGTGTCACCATGATGACTTCATCACCGAGCCCCGTTAAATAGTCCCTTAGGTTCGAGAGCGTCCGAACAACCCCATTGACTTGAGGATGCCAGGCATCGGTAACGAGGACGAGTCGCATGATTTGTGTCCTTGTAGGTCGGAGAGGGAAGCAACTGCGCCCATCCAGTGAATTATTTCCAGACGGCCGTCGAAATGCTCAACAAGGGCCGAGCAGCTTTCCACCCAGTCGCCGTCATTGCAGTAGGTGACACCATTGATTTCGCGGATTTCGGGGTGATGGATATGGCCGCAAATAACGCCGTTGACACCCCGATCCTTGGCTACGTCGGCAAGCGCATTTTCAAAGTCTGCAATAAATTTGACGGCGTTTTTCACCTTCAGCTTCAAATAGGCGGAAAGCGACCAGTACGGATATCCCAGCCGTTGGCGAATGGCGTTGAGGATATCATTGAGCTTAAGGCAGAGCCCATAACTCCAGTCACCGAGATAGGCAAGCCAACGGGCGTATTTGACGACGACATCGAATTCATCGCCATGCAGAACCAGAAACTTCCGGCCATCTGCGGTGGTGTGGACGATTTCATGAACGACCTGAATGGAGCCAAAATCATGGTCGACATAGTTTCGAGCGAATTCATCATGGTTTCCCGGAATAAAGACAACCCGGGTCCCCTGCCGCGCTTTGCGCAGGATCTTTTGCACCACGTCGTTATGAGCCTGCGGCCAGTACCAGCCTTGCTGCAAGCTCCATCCGTCGATAATATCGCCGACGAGGTAGAGGTTCTCGCTCTTAGTACTTCGCAGAAAATCCAGCAGGAAGTTTGCCTTGCACCCGGGTGTGCCCAAATGTATATCCGATATCCAGATGGACCGGTATTTATGGCTTATTGCACGGGCATCCATTACGCATGACTCTTTTGGGTTGTCATCAAATGGTCATCAAAAGTTTTAAATGACGAAACAATCGTATGGGCAATGTCTACGGGCTGTACGGGTCAGTTTGATGACCGCTTGGTTATGTTTTTGTTGCGATAGAAGGTCAGTCCCATGACTCCAGCGAACAGGCGCCTGGTCATTATTCACAATCCAACTTCTGGGATGCGTAACAAAAGCAGATTTTCAAAGGCGCTTTTACGGCTCGCCGAGACGGCGTGCGAGGTTGAAATCCTTAAGACTACCGGCCCCGGGCACGCAACGATGCTGACCAAAGAACTCATTGCTCGGAACGATCCCGATCTTGTTCTGGTTGCTGCTGGCGGAGATGGAACCGTATCGGAGATTTTGATCGGGCTTAAGGGCGGGGAACTTCCCTTGGGTGTTATCCCACTCGGTACAGCGAATGTACTAGCACGAGAACTTGGCGTTGGCGTTTCAATAGAAAAAGCAGTGGAAACATTGGCGCAGGCGGAGCCGGTGCCGGTGCATACGGCCATCGCAAATGACAAGCGCTTCCTGCTCATGCTCGGGGCCGGTTATGACTCGCTGGCGGTCGCAGCCTTGCGATCGGATCAGAAAAAGCGCTATGGCGCCATTGCCTATGTTTTTGCGGCGATACGCGCTATATCCGGATTTCGGAATATGAATCTCGAAATCGAAGTGAACGGCACGCACTACAGCGCGGGAACCGTCATCGTCGCAAAGGCAAAGTATTATGGCGGCCCCTTCATCATTGCGCCTGAAGGGGGAGTTGAAAAGGCGCGGCTTGATGTTCTGATTTTCAAGGGGTCGGGTATCGTGAATGCTATTCGGTATGGTCTGGCTCTTCTTCTCAACCGGGTATCCCGCCTGCCTGATGTTGAAACGCTAGTTACTGACATACCGATATTGCTGACCTCATCCGCGTTATTTCCCTGCCAGTGCGATGGTGACGGTGGGCTTGAAACGCCCGTCAATATTTCCCTCGATCCGCAGCCGCTGATGATATTGCGAGCGGCAATTTAGTTGCGGTCAAATCGCTCAACGCGGATATCGCCCCAGACATGTTCTTCCGCCGACCTAAATTGCTCGTCCAAGGTCTTTCTCGTTACGCCTTCCGGATCGAAAAGCTCATGTTGTCGGGTGACAAGAAAGACGCGATCCTTGCCCGCAACTAGGTTTCGGATAACTTGGGCGTCTTCCGCACGAACTCCCGGAACAGCAGGAAAGCCATCGGGGTAAAAATCAGAATACTCCGTGGCCGGATATTTTGCTGGAACACTCTCGATCCGGGCGGCAAGTTCCGGATCAGAAACATAGAGGCTGGATGGAAGATAAAGGTCATTTGGCATCAGCAAAATGATGTCATTTTCCCGGGTTTGATCCGCAAGGCCTGCCATAATATTGTCCCATGGCTCCTTCTCTCCTGCCCGTAAAATCGCAATAAGTCCGAGTGCCAAGATTACGACATAGAATATCTTGATTGCATTTCGAAGAAACCCGCTTCGGATAAATTCAATTGCTATGGCTAGCAGCATAAAATAGGGAATAAGGCCTGGCAGCAGTGTCCGCTCCAGAAAGATATTGGGGCCCAGTATTGAGATAAGGAAAGAGACGACTGGTACAGCAAAGCAGCTTAACAGGAAGAAGCTGGCGAGGGAAAGCGCCTTTAGCCGGATGATTTTGTAGAGACCGAATAGGGTAAGGACGAATGATAGAATAGCCGTAGCAAGGCCGAGTATAAGCCGCCCAGTGTGAATAATTGCGGATGGCCCAAAGGCCGTATCAATAAGCTTGTCGGCATAGCCAAAGCCAAATATCCGACGCATGATCTGGACAAAACTGGTAAGCGTGGGCTCGGCGACCCAACTGGAAGCATCCCAATAGACTATCTGCCGTACTATCTGAATGATCAGCGGAGCGGAAAGTGCGAGCACTACGACAGAACAAAGCAGCAGCTTGAAGAAAAAGCCTTTCCTGAATTTTAGCTCAAGGACCCAGTGGACGGCCAAGGACAAGAATAGAACCGCCGTAAAAATTCCGCCCAAATGATGGGACCAGTTAGTCAGGAGGGCGCCAAGGGCAAATATCGCCCAATTCCTTATCGTTCCACCGCCTTCATTCAAAAGGATTGAAATCAGCCCGAGAATTGCCAGGGAATAGGAGAGAAAAAGCAGGATATATGGCCGAGCTTCAATCGAATACCAAACAACGACCGGGCTAAAGCAGATCAGGATGCTGTTGAAGAGGGCCGCATTATTTCCCTCTTTGTGGAGATATAAAGCGGTATTTTTTGTCGAAAAATAGGAAGAAACAACCAGCAGAAGACTGATAAATATTGAAAGAGATCGATGCCATAGTCCCGTTTCGTCGGCTTCGATCATGCCCCAAAGCTTGACCAAACTATAGTATAGCGGCGGATGTGCCTCAACTTCGGGAAGCCAGAACCAGATGTCGTAAAATGACAGCTTTGCAAACCAGGCGGTATACCCTTCGTCCAGCCAGTAAGGAAGAGCATTTTCATTGATGATTTTTAGGGACAGCGAAATAACTACGACGGCAGCAAGGAAGCCATAATGCCATATCTGTTTCGCTCGATCCTCCTGATTGTACAAACGCTTAGCTCCGGTTTTTCTCAACGCAAAAATGTCACGCTGATTAACATTAACTGACTATAGTTTGGTTAATACTGGTCCGCATCCCTGTTTATTCTAGAATAGAGAGAAGGAAAGCTAAAATTAAGGTTTATTCGATACATAGTTGATTTCAATTGCGAAAGATATCGTTGCTGAACTTGGAATTTATTAAAATACCGGAATGGTTGCGATAATCTGTTGATGAAGGTGAGAGCCCGTTGGTTGAGAATGTAAAATATGTAGTTGTAGATTTGGACGGTACGTTGGTTCGTACGGATTTATTCGTGGAATCATTGTTGCGTTACCTGAAAGGCAATCCGTTTAAGATCTTCCGTCTGATCCTCTGGTTGCTGAAGGGGCGTGCCTTTGCCAAGGAAAAGATCGCTCAATTAATCGATATCGACGCTGAATATCTGCCCTATGAAGAGGGGTTGATTGCCTATTTGAAACAGCTGAAATCTCAGGGTAAAGAACTTATCCTCGCGACTGCGACCCATCGAAATTATGCCAATCAGGTAGCGGAATATCTCGGTATTTTCGATAGGGTTATGGCGACGGAAGACAACTATAACCTCAAGGGAAAGAATAAACTCGTCGCGATCAAGGAACTGATTGGCGATGAGGATTTCGCCTATGCAGGGGACAGCGCGGCGGATGCGCCGATATGGCGGGCAGCTGCGGCAAATATTATGGTCAACGCGCCTGCCCAGTACGTTGCTGAGGCTGAAAAGAACGGGAAGCTGGTTTGGCAAGCGAAATCCGAGGCGTCTACTTTGAAAGCCTTCGTCAAGGAAATGCGCCCGCATCAATATGCCAAGAATGTTCTGATTTTTGTGCCATTGGTGACGTCGCATGAATATTCAGACTTTATGCATCTGATGACGGCGTTGTTGGCCTTTGTCTGCTTCAGCTTCTGCGCTTCAGGTGTCTATTTTCTGAATGACCTTCTCGATTTACAGGAAGATCGTCGGCATCGGAGTAAGAGATACCGACCGATCGCATCAGGGGCGCTCCCTCTCCCCATCGGGATTGCCGGTGCACTTGGTTTCCCGATCTTGGCATTCGCGCTTTCTATATCTTTCTTGCCATTTGCTTTTGTCGGCGTTCTCCTGGTTTATTTTGCTATCACAAACGCCTATTCCTTCCTGCTTAAACGGATCACGACAGTCGATGTCATGACTTTGGCGATCCTTTATACTTTGCGGGTGGTTGCAGGAGCGGCGGCAACAGGCGTGGATCTTTCTTCCTGGTTGATTGCATTTTCGGTCTTTATCTTCGTCAGCCTCGCCTTCATGAAGCGCTATATCGAAGTTGCGGCGCTATCCGATAATGACAGCAAGGTTCGCGGACGTGGGTATTCGGCGGATGACCGTGAAACCATGTTTGGGCTTGGTATCACGAATTTTACTGCGGCGGTTGTCATTCTCGCCCTCTATATCAATAGCCCGTTTGTGTTGAATTCATATTCCAGTCCGGAAGTCCTGTGGCTTCTGTGCTTGATCGTTCTGTTTTGGGGCAACCATATCTGGGTGTGCGCGCGCCGGGGGGAGATTCCGGATGACCCGGTTGTTTTTGCGATTAAAGATCGGGCGAGCCAACTCGTTGGGGTTAGTTTTGTCGTGGTTCTGTTTCTCGCAAAATATATTGCATTTTGATTTTACCTGCCGCGTCACATGTGATGTGTAAATAGGAGACTTTTGAAAATGTCGTTCCTTGTTCTGTGTCTGATCCTGCTGACAGTTTTTGCATCGGCTTGCGCGCAGCTTGTTTTGAAGCTCGGCGTGGCGGATCAGAAAATGCAGGCAGCAATGCAGTCGGGTATTTATGATTCTGCCTTGGCGGCTCTGTTCTCTCCATTCATTTGGTTTGGGTTAATTATCTATGCACTGAGTGTTGTGCTTTGGCTTTGGGTTCTCTCGAAAGTAGACCTGAGCGTTGCCTACCCCTTTGTCGGCATTGGCTTTGTAGTCACAATGCTGTTTGGGATTTTGCTGTTAAATGAGAATGTGACACCGATGCGGATTATCGGGACAGTTCTGATCGTTGGCGGATGCGTACTCGTCGGAAAATCAGCGTAAGCTGCAGTAAATGCAAAAACTCATTTCGTTACCTGAAAGTATTCCAAATGGTCACCGAAATGAATTTTTGCATTAGTCCGTGTTATTGTTACTCAGTCGGCATATGAAAGCCCGGCGTTGAGAGGGAAAGGGCAATTTCATCGTCTGTCATATCCTCAACGATATTTTCAAACAGTGGTGAAGAAAGATAGCGTTCTCCTGTGTCGGGTAGCATACAAAGAATAACCGATCCTGGTGCCGCCTTTTCGGCAATTTTCATGGCAACGGCGAAGGTCGATCCGCCCGATATACCGGTGAAAATTCCTTCCTTTTGCGCCAGTTTCTGCGACCATTCTATTCCTTCCGGGCCTGCGATCGGAATGAGTTCATCATAGTATCCCTGATCCAGAGACTCCTGAAGGACAAGTGGGATAAAATCCGGGGTCCAACCCTGGATCGGATGGGGTTCGAATGATTTATGACCCTCACTCGGGGAGCCGCTTGCATCGCGCTCTTGGGTAACGCCACTGCCGACGAGTTGTGCATTCGCCGGTTCCGTCAGAATAATCTTGGTTTCCGGCCGTTCCCTTTTCAGGACACGGGATACGCCGGTCATCGTACCGCCCGTTCCATACCCGCTGACCCAGTAGTCAAGGCGATGCCCATTGAAGTCGGAGATGATTTCTCGCGCCGTCGTATTTTCATGGATCAGTGCGTTATCGGCAGTTTCAAACTGACGCGCGAGAAACCAGCCATTTGCCTCTGCCAGTTCCTTTGCCTTTTGATACATGCCGAAGCCCTTTGCCGCCCGCGGTGTGAGAACTACTTTCGCGCCAAGAAAGCGCATCAATTTTCGCCGCTCAATCGAAAAGCTGTCAGCCATCGTGACGACAAGAGAGTACCCCTTGGCCGCACATACCATGGCAAGGCCGATGCCCGTATTACCGCTGGTCGCCTCGATAACGGTTTGGCCCGGTTTCAAATCTCCACGCTTTTCCGCCTGTTCAATTATCGAAATCGCGAGCCGGTCCTTAACGGAAGCCGCTGGATTAAAAAATTCCGCCTTCACATATAACTCGATACCTTCAGGCGCAAGGCGGTTAACGCGAATGCAGGGCGTATTGCCAATAGTGTCGACGATAGAATTATAAAGTTGCCCTAATCCGTCTGTTGTGCGCGTGTCTCCTTGAGGGTTCTGGTTCATTTTTCACTCCCGTTTTATTGGTGCCCGGCCCCGATTGCCCAGCGTTTAAGAAAAACTAAAATTGTTATAAAGATGGTCTAACGATACCGTGTTGAAGCAACAAATCTAACTCATTTCACAGTTGGAGAATATGGCGATATTATCGTTGTTAGCACGCGGCGCAACATGTGTGTTTTCTAATGTTTTTGTAAGGCGCTTTTTATGTGTGGAGGTTGCCGGCCGCCGATGCATTAAATTTCTATTACATAGTAATTAAATTGATTTTTATTTTATTGTTAATAATAAATAAAAGTAATTATTTTAATTTATTTAGTTTGTATTTATAAAATGATTTATATTGCAAATGCGAACAAAAAATACTGCACTTTTTGAAAAGTTTTATTGACGCTGAATGAAACGCTTGCCTATACTTTTGAGATCACCGTATTCGTCCGCTAAATGATACGGAGTGAAAAAACTAAAAAAAATCGGACAATTAGTGGGAGGCTATCCTGTTTGAATTTTTTCAGTTAGTTATCGGGGGTGTGTCTATCGGGTGTATCTATGCCCTTGTCGCCCTCGGTTTCGTATTGATTTATAAGGCGACGGAGGTCGTCAACTTTGCTCAAGGCGAGTTGATGATGCTTGGTGCTTTTCTTGCCTATACCTTTATTTCCATTCTCGGATGGAACTACTGGGCGGGTGCCGCTGCGGCAATCTTCTGCATGTTCTTCATCGGGAACTTCGTGGATCGCATATTTCTTCGCCCGGTACTGGGGCAACCGCAATTTTCCATTGTCATGGTTACCATCGGCTTTGGGTATATGGCGCGAAGTGGGGCGGGTATGATTCCTGGTTGGGGGACGGAGACCTATGCGATTTCCACGCCATTTTCCAGTGAGGGGATGAACCTGGTTCCGGAATCGGTCGGCTCTCTCGTCATATCGCAAACGGATCTGTCTGTGATTATCGCGACAGTCATTCTCTGCGCAGTCCTATATGCCTTTTTCACCCATACGCGGCTTGGCATTGCCATGCAGGCGTCTTCACAAAACCAGCTTGCCGCTTATTATATGGGTATTCCGGTCAAGGCTGTCTTTTCGATGATTTGGGGCATAAGCGCAGCGGTGGCGGCGGCGGCGGGCATCCTTCTTGCGCCGACCACCTTGATTGATACCAGTATGGGTTTTATCGGATTGAAGGCCTTTCCGGCCGCTGTGCTTGGGGGCTTCGGTTCCATTCCTGGTGCTGTCGTCGGTGGGCTGATTATTGGTATCATCGAAACGCTCGCGGGGTTCTATCTGCCACCCGGCTTTAAGAATGTGGCGGCTTATGTAGTGCTGCTCGTTGTGTTGGTTGTCCGGCCGCAGGGGCTGTTCGGTCAGAAGACTGGAAAGAGAGTGTAGGCATGCGGTTTCTTTTTAAAACAGATTATGACCAGGATATCCGAATTGCGAAACACTCAGGATACTACTGGTCTTACGGGCTGCTGCTGCTGATCGTCATTGCTGCGCCTTATTTTTTGGAAGGCTATTATATAGGCCAGATGACGCAGCTTTATATCATTGCTATGGCGGGCGTTGGTTTGATGCTTCTCGCGGGATATACCGGCTTGGTCAGCCTTGGGCATGCGGCATTTTTCGGTATCGGTGCCTATACGGAAGCGGTGCTTACAAGCAATGGGGTTCCGCTACCATTTGTGGAGGAGCCGGTTATCTTCCCATTCGTCATTTCCATGCCGCTTGCGGCCATTTTTGCGGCGCTGGCAGGTGTGGCAATTGGCGTTCCGGTTTTGCGCCTGACAGGGATTTACCTGGCTATCGCAACATTCGCCTTTGCCTTGGTGATTGAGGAGATTCTCTCGCGGTGGGAGAGCGTGACCAACGGTTATACGGGGCTTTTAGTGGAATCTCTCTATATCGGGGATACAGAGCTTACAGATGGCGCGCCTTTTTACTTTCTGTGCCTCGGGTTGCTGGTCCTCGTTATATTGATGTCGATTAACCTTCTGCGATCCCCAACGGGGCGCGCGATGATGGCCATACGTGACTCGGAGGTTTCCGCGCAAAGCATGGGTGTCAATCTGGCGCGTGTGAAAACCACTGCCTTTGCGTTAAGTGCCGGGATTACAGGCCTTGCGGGTGCCTTGTTTGCACATAAGCTGGGTTTCCTCTCCCCGGAGAGTTTCACGGTGTTCCAGTCTCTGGAACTGCTGGTGCTGGTTGTTGTTGGAGGGATTGGGTCACTTCATGGAGCGATATTCGGCGCAATATTCGTGTTGGCCCTGCCTCAGGGATTGGCCATTCTGAAGGACTATCTGCCAACGGCTATCGCTGAGACGCCGGGAATGGAGCCCTTTATTTTTGGTTTGATCCTGGTGCTGGTCATTATTTTTGAACCTTATGGCATTTATGGCCGCTGGTTGAAGATAAAGCATTATTTCCAGATGTTCCCTGTCTACAAGAAGGCCACCTTCAAGCGTCAAAAAGCCTATATGAAGTCGGAACGATTGAAATGAGTTTTTTCAAAGCGGAAAATCTGGCGATTAACTTCGGTGGCGTTAAGGCAGTCGATGGAGTTAATTTCGAGATCAATAAGGGCGAATGTTTTACCATTATCGGGCCGAACGGTGCTGGCAAAACGACGATATTTAATCTGATTAGCCGAATATATGATTCTACCGAAGGCAAGATGACATTTGACGGTCAAGATATCACCAAAGTACCGCCGCATGCCATCGCCAGCCTTGGCATCGCCCGGACATTCCAGAATATAGAGCTGTTTGAGCATGCGTCCGTATTGCAGAATTTGCTGGTCGGGCGCCATTGTCATTCGAAAACAAATATATTCTCTGAATTGGCTTTCACTCCATCAATGCGCAGAACTGAAATAGCGCACCGTGAAAAAGTGGAAGAGGTGATCGACTTCCTTGATTTACAGCACTACCGGGAAAGCCTGATCATGAACCTGCCATATGGGGTGCGCAAGGTGGTTGAGCTTGGCCGGGCGCTTTGCACTGAGCCCAAGCTTATATTGCTTGATGAGCCTTCTTCGGGTCTCAATGTCGAAGAGACTCAGGATATGTCGTTCTGGATCGACGATATCAAAAAGGATCTCGGTATCACAGTGCTGATGGTTGAGCATGACATGGGATTGGTATCGGAAGTGTCTGATCAGGTGTTGGTACTGAACTACGGACGGATGCTGGCATTCGGTTCTCCCCAGGATGTGCAGAATGATCCGGAAGTTATCAAGGCCTATCTGGGAGAGTGAAGATGAGTGATGCGATCCTGAAAGTCCGCAATATTGAAACCTATTACGGCCCGATCATGGCAATTCGCGGCATTTCGATAGATGTACGTGAGGGACAGATCGCAACGGTTCTGGGAGCGAACGGCGCCGGAAAAACGACGATCCTGAAAACCGTCAGCGGTATTATGGACCCGCAAAAGGGCACTGTGGAATTCAACGGGCAGGAAATTCAGAAACGCGACCCTGACTGGGTGATGCGTCAGGGGATCAGCCATGTCCCCGAAGGACGGGAAGTATTTCCGTTTCTATCGGTTCATGACAATCTGATGATGGGTGCCTACACCCGAAAAGATCGGGACGGGATCGCTCAGGATGTTGAGCTTGTCCACAGCTATTTTCCGATTTTGAAAGAACGCGGGGATCAGCCGGCGGGGCAGCTCTCAGGCGGAGAGCAGCAAATGCTGTCGATTAGCCGGGCGTTGATGGCGCGGCCTAAGTTGATGTTGCTGGATGAGCCCAGTCTCGGCCTTAGCCCGCGGTTGGTGAAGGAAATTTTTACGATCATCAAACGACTGAATGTGGAGCAGGGCATGACGATGCTCCTGGTAGAGCAGAATGCCAATATTGCGCTTCATACGGCGGATTTCGGCTATGTTCTGGAAGTGGGGCGCATCGTTATGGAAGATACGACTGATCACCTTCTGCAAAAAGAGGATATCCGGGAATTTTATCTCGGCATTCAGGACCATGGTGTTCGTGGTAAGCGCCGTTGGAAAAAACGTAAGACTTGGCGATAGGATAGTCTGAGGCTGAAGGAAAATATGAATGCAATGAATTACCCACCAACGGAAATCGATGGCACGACGACGACTTGCCAACTCTTCTGGAAGCGTGTCAAGCAACATGACAAGAAGATTGCGATGCGTGAAAAGGATTTCGGCATCTGGCAAACGATTACGTGGTCTGAGTATGGCGACAAAGCGCGTGCTTGTGGGCTGGGTTTGGTCGCGCTTGGCCTTAAACGCGGCGAGACTGTTTCGATCCTAAGCGATAATAACCCCGAATGGCTCTATCTGGATATGGGCATATTATGTGTCGGAGGGGTAAGTAACGGCGTCTATACGACGGATAGTGCGAAGCAGGTGGAGTATCTGTGCCAGGATTCAAGGACACGGGTTTTCGTTGCGGAGAATGAAGAGCAGCTCGATAAAATACTGGAGGTGCGGGAACGACTGCCAGATCTTGTGAAGATCGTTGTTCTTGACATGGAAGGGCTGCGTGATTTTCAGGATGATATGGTCATTAGTATCGAGGAACTCTATCAACTCGGCGAGGAATACCACAAGGAGCATCCAGATTTCTGGGAAGAACAGATTGCTCTCTCCAAACCCGAAGACTTGGCAATCCTGATATATACTTCCGGTACAACAGGTCCGCCAAAAGGGGCAATGATCTCGCATCGGAATCTGATGTTTCAGATATCGAATTTGACGCCGATCATTGATTTTGGACCGGAAGATGAGCAGCTTTCCTTCTTGCCGCTGTGCCATGTCGCAGAGCGGTCTTTTAGCGTCTTCCTACCGTTGTTCGCAGGCTCCGTAATCAATTTTGCTGAGGGGCCGGACACGGTGCCGGAGAATATCCGGGAAGTCTCGCCGACTGTCTTTTTCGCTGTACCGCGTATCTGGGAAAAATTTTATTCGGCGATAACATTGCAGTTGAAGGAAGCGACGGGACTGCAGCAGCTGGCCTATAAGATGGCAATCGGTGCGGGCTACAGAATTGCGGAGCGGAAACTTGACGGTGAAACGCCGAGTAAATGGGAAGAGTTTAAATTCTGGTTGGCGGATTATTTGGTTCTCAAAAACGTAAAACGCCTTTTGGGGCTGGACCGTGCCCATTATCTTGGTTCCGGCGCCGCACCAATATCACCGGATCTGATTAAGTGGTATTGGGCACTCGGCCTTAGCATGTATGAGGTATATGGGCAGACGGAAAATACCGGCGTTGCGACAACCAACCTACCAGATCAATACAAGCTCGGTACAGTGGGGGTGGCCGCGCCGAAGACTG
>CALEMG010000297.1 GCA_937910835.1 uncultured Alphaproteobacteria bacterium
TACAATTCCTTTGCAGAGCACATGGCGGCTATTTCCTAAAGACTCTGGTAAAATATGCTCAATAGACTTACTTGAATTGGAATCTTGCTTGCAAAATATGCACTTCATTAAATGATTATCCTCCTTCCATACAGTTGTGTTAGAAGAAAAACCTTCATAGCACGCCAGAAAAGAGAGTATAAGTATAGATTATGCTCTTTTTGACGGTGGGGACATAATGAGTGAGTTTATTTTCTTGCGTAAGCGTGAAGAAGTGCTGCCTTTAGTCGCCAAAGCAAACGAGGAAGCTGATCAAGAGAAAAAGGCCTTGGGCTTTTTGTCCCCTCAAGCCTATCTGGCTGCAGCCTATAGTGAAAAAATTATCATAGCTGTTTGTCAGGATTCTAACGAATACGCGGGGCATGTTTTTTATGGGGGAGTATTCCCTAACGCACGCGTTTTTCAAACACTAGTCAAATTGCAATTTCGTGGTAAAGGGTTGGCGTCCTTACTCTTGCAAAAGTTGATTATGCACCTTGAGAGTCTGTCTTTTTCGACAATTTCAGCAAAGGTCGCCACTGATTTGGAGGCAGCAAATCAATTATATGAAAGCCTAGGCTTCAAAACAATTCGTACTATTCAAGGTGGGAAGACAACCGGCCGCCGCATTAACATACGTGGAAGGGTGCTAAATAGCCCTTCGTTGTTTACGTGGGCGTCAGAGCCGCAAATTATTGATCATCTTTCCTTACCTATACAAACATCCTTAAAAGCTCCCTTGTACCTTATGGATCTGAATATCATCTTCGATGCGGTACAAAAACGAGCCAATTCGGATGCTGCAAAAGTACTTTTCAGGGCAGGTTTCCAAAATCTTGTCCGCATTGCTGTAAGCGAAGAGCTAATTGAAGAATTAGAGCGAACGTCAAGAGACAAAAACGCGGATCCTTTACTTGGCTTTGCAAAAAATTTCTGGCGGCTTTCAAAGCCTAACACGGCAAATTTGAGAAACTTCATCAAAATATTGGCACCTATTCTTTTCCCCGATAGACTTAGAGAGAACAAGCTGACGACTCAAGACAAGTCAGACATTGCACATTTAGCAACAGCAATTGAAAATCGTTTAGCTGGATTTATTACAGGCGAAAAGGCAATTTTAGCAGCTAGCGACTTTTTACGTGCTGAATTTCACATTGAAGTCCTTAGCCCTTACGAATTGAAAGAACTGATAGATGATACGTCGGATAAAATTCCCGACTTTTCTGAAGCTCGCCCCACTTTGCACTTAAGCATCCATCCAATCAATTTTTTAAACAATTCACAAGAACTCAAAATCGCAATAAAGATGCTGAAGGTTCCTGATGCGGCTTTGCCTTCGTCAGAAATGATTAGAAGCGGTGAATTACGATCAGTCGTTATAAAGAATGATAAGGGCAATTGCATAGCGTACGCCTGGTGGACAATTCATAGCGGACCGATTCCAACTAATGATGCATACATTTGTGTTGATGAAAATACACCACAAGTCGAAAGTGTCTTAGATAGCATTTGTGATAGAATATTCCGCGATAGCAGTCATCGAGACATTAGTTTAATTAGGCTAAAGGCACAACTTCACACACCACTTGCCCAACAAACCATTGAAGACAATGGTTTCAAGTATACAGATGCCTCTGACCCCATAGGCAGGATTTATCAGAAAATCTGCGTAGGCAATGTTATTCATCCCCATAATTGGCAAAAAACAAGGTTGAAGATAAGTAATCTGACCCATGGGTTTCTACTACCCAAGATGATGCCCGAAGTCGACGAGCAAAAGAACTTGATTAAGGTGAAAGGAAACAAGGGCAATGAACTCGTAATCGATTACAAAATCTTCGAGCAACTGGTCTCACCAGCTTTGATAGCTTCATCCTGCATAGAAGGCGTTATAGTGCCCATCATGAAAGCATATGCTGACGACTTGTTTGGAGGAAAATCTAAACAACTTACGATGTTGGACGCACCAGACGCTGTTCTTAGAAGAGAACGAGTTTATTTTTGCTCACCTTCTGCCCGAAACTCCTTGCGTCCCGGACGAACACTATTCTTCTATGAATCAAAAGGTAAAGGAGGCTCAGGTGCGATAATTGCCGCTGCTCGCATCACTCAGACTAACGTGGTTCATATAGATGATATGCATGAAAATTTACTTCAAAGAGGGGTGATTGATTTGAAGATGTTAAAAAAAGCCGCTCCCTCGGGGCAAAGGGCTGTTACGTTCTTTAACAACATCCTATTGTTTAAGCGCCCTGTATCATTTGAAAAATTAGGCAGGTTGGGTTGCAATAATAGATCAAATTTTGTTACTGCTACAGAAATATCCGCTACTCAGGCACAAGAGATTTTATTTGAAGGGCTAATTAATGAATGAGGCTTTAAATATTTTAATTTCTGTTGATGAACGCCACGTTCAGAATATGTTGCAGGGTATCAAGACCGTTGAGTTACGTCGCAGAAGTATACCCACCCCTTCCGGCAGCTGGGTGTGGATATACTCCAAGGTACCTATAGGCGAAGTATGTGCGTTTGGTATCGTGGACAAAGTGATCGAAGCCCCACCTTCTGAAATCTGGGATACATACGGTAAAGTTTCAGGCATAACCGCCGCTGAATTCAACCGTTATTTTCAAAGCAAGGAAACAGGGTGCGCAATTGTTTTTAGTAGTATTCAGAGATTACAACAAAACATCTCGCTTGACCTATTACGTTCAAAGCTAACAGCCTTCCATCCCCCACAATTTTTTAAACATCTTGCTGCGGATAGTAAGGAATTAGCGCTTTTTAAAAAGCAAGTTAGCTTCACTTGAAAAAAATTCGGTGAGGTAGTCAAATATCTTGACGAACCTTAAATTGGCGGAACGTTCTGATGGCTTTGAAACGGGCTCAATGCCCTTTCATAGCCATGGCCAGAGGGATGCAACGGGAGAGCGCAGCGTCTCCCTTGCCGAACAAGCGAAACGCTGTGAGCACAAGATGCGTGGTAATACCACGCACATCTTGCGTAAGCCCTAAAACAAGAAATTAGATGAACCCTCAAAACAATGTATCAAACGAACCGATGCAAAATGAGGTCATGACGCAAACTGCTCTCACCTCACGACTTAACTACCTTAGACATTTCCACGATCGCGTGGATCAATTTCTTCAAAGAACCACTGAATGGGTACCTGTAACTGTTCAGAAATTTCATAGAGCTGTGATGCAGATACTCTGTTGGTACCCTTTTCATATTTCTGTATCTGCTGGTACCGAATATCAAGACCCTCTGCCAAAGCGGACTGGCTGATGCCGAGTTCCTTTCTGCGCAGTCTCAGGCGTTTGGCAATATGAGTGTCAATAAAGTTACCCGGTTTGCGAGGCATGAGGATCAGGTGTCCTCCGCCCACATGCGACTGGCAATCAGCCGATCTTCTGGGCCTGCTACATCTAGATAGATTTCTGTGGTCGCAAGAGATTCATGACCTAGCCATTTCTTGATCCGGCTTTCGGGCACTGCATTAATGGCGGCATGAACACCATAGGCATGACGAAGGCCCCGACCACATCCCTTGGCGCCAGTGATACCGGCTTTACGCATAACCGTGCGTATAAGCCGCCATCCCTTCGTCCGGCCAAAGCGCCACAGCAAGGGTGCATTTTTGCCTTCACACGAAG
Organism: uncultured Alphaproteobacteria bacterium; assembly: GCA_937910835.1. Lineage (GTDB taxonomy): Bacteria > Pseudomonadota > Alphaproteobacteria > Sneathiellales > Sneathiellaceae > Sneathiella. The sequence continues at coordinate 3,676 of CALEMG010000297.1, forward strand.
CCTGTTGCAGACGAAGTGTATGGGTTTCTTCCATTCGCTCTATGAATCCCTGTGGTACCGGCACTGGCCTAAAATGGCGATTCTTCCATTTCCCTCTCTTCTTGAGGCTACGGATAACGACCAGTTGTTCCTCAACATCGATATTCAATGCCGTTAAAGCAAGCGCTTCACTGGGACGGCACCCAGTCCAATAAATCATCTCACAGAAACTGCGGTCCCTGAGGTCTTCTATGATAGATAAGGCCTCATGGAAACGCTGACGCTCGGTTTGTGACAGATATTTGCGTTCGCCATCCTGTGTGAACAAAGTAAGGCCCGTAAAACCGGGCGGGAGCTGTGTCATAAAAGGCGGCCTTTCCTGCGTTAACTCTGAAACAAAATATGTAATTCTGTTTCATCAAACACTCTCCTAGAAGAACCGCCAGTTACAGAGAAATGCGGGCTGATTGATCCCTGCCGCTTATTCCAAATCATTAAGGAATAATTCAGCTAGATCAATATAGAAAAACAGAATTACATAGACTGTTCACAGCTTTTTAAATTCATACGGATGCTGGCGAACCCCATATGGAGTAGATATTTTCTGCGGTATGCGGCGCTATGCTTGGTGACGATCCCTGTATTTTCCATGTCAGAAGCAGCAGCACAGGAAAATTCTTTCAAGAGCGCTGATTTCTTAAAATGGAAACGGGCCAGCCAGGAATTTTATATTCGGACTTCTATTGGAATGGCGGGCCTTATTGCAGCCCGGAATGACAAAGCTCATGGAGATTGTTTGGAAAGCTGGTATTTCTCTGATGAAAAAGCAGCGAATACCGAGATCATTGATGTTATGCGCACCTACCCTGACTATCATCCAAGGGGAGTGATTGTTTCGGTCATGGAAAAACGCTGCGGCCCTATCGTCTATTCCAAAAGATGAGTTTTAGAGAGGCGGGCCTTTAGTGTCGAAAGACTTACCATCAACAGATGGAGAAGATGTTTCAACTTCAGGCATGATTTCCATGCGGACACTTTCAGGCGCACGTTCCTTAATATCTTTCTCGATATCATCCATATCATCTTTTGAGGGCGGATTATCCGGATCGGTCATACGATCCCGGTGTTTACCCAACACATCAATCTGATACCGGCGCAATTCCTCGACGTGGCGACGGGCTTCTTCTAAAGCCCTTTTCTGTTTGAGAATATCTTCATAAGACGGAGCATTTTCTTTCCAGACGATGCCATCCAACTCATGCCCTTCGATCTTGCGACCGTCTTCGGTCCAGACATTACCTTCAGCATCTCGATAAACAGCTGTGCCTTCGGGCAATCTGTTGGCAGAGCCTCGCATTTCATCGAGTTGATCCTGACCATTCTGTAAATCCTGCTGAGCTACCTGCAAGGCCTGTTCGGTTGTAATCTCTGCTCGGCTTAAGAGGTCCATTACTTCAGCATGACGGTCGGCATATAGAAGGTCATTCTGCAGGAGTATTTCCAGAGCACTCAGAAAAATTTTCTCGGCTCTTCTTTTGCTCTCATTTTCCTGTGTGGTCGTGCTATTTTTGTTCAGGAACCGTGCGTTCCGTCCGGTCTCGCGATCAGCAAGCTCGTTTTGCAGATCCTCGTAGTCCTGTGCCCGGCGTTTGGTCACCGTATCTTCCATATTGTCCTGAAAGTCTTTATCGCCGTCCACCGCATCCACATCTTTCATTGTTACAATTTATCGGCTTGGTGGACCGGACGGAGTGGAAAACTATGCACTTACGTCACAGCCGCACAAAGACCAAATGGTGCTTTATGCATCCATCCGGCCCATGAAGCCGAATGTAAGTGAGGCAGGTTTTCCACGACCTAACCGAGCGAATTAGAACTCGGATTTATACTTTTAATAGTATACCATTTTTAAAGTAATATAGGCAAATTTACGCAGCAAAGAAGTAGCATTTTTTGGGAAAATATGCCTTCCTTCTTTGATTTGTCTATAAATAAATCTGATGATTTACCAATAATTAAACGCACTAAATGAATTGTTCAAAATCTTATATTTTAGATCTTATGCCGCAATACTTAGGAACGAAAAGGGCCAAAAACAGCACCTACAATTTTTAACATAGCGTGTTTGGCTCTATTCCAGAAAAATTTGCCAAAATTGAAAGAAACACCCGCTTCAAATAGAATATCACGTACCTCGTCATTTTTAAAACTTATAGAGAGCATCAAGGCAGTTACGCTATCTTTTCTCTCAATTTCTATATCAGATCCAGCATCAAGTAACGCCTTTACTACGTTAACGTGACCTGCCTCACTCGCTTGCATTAACGCAGTAGATCCATCAGTTGTCGCAATGGCATTTACATTTGCATTTGCAAGAAGCAATTCCTGAATAATCTCTTCATACCCTGCTCGACTTGCAATCATTAGCGCTGTAATACCTGCTACCTTATCTCTTGCTTCCACATCCGCATTAGCACCAATCAATATTTTTAGGATGTCTAGCTTTCTTTCAGAAACTGCTGACATAATTGGCGTTAGTCCGCCGCTGTCAACATTATTTACATCTGCCCCTTCATCTAACAATACCCTAACGATTGCTTCGTTTTTTGCTGTTAAGGCTAACATAAGAGCTGTCGGCCCTCCTTCATAAAACTCCTTGTCGAGATCTTGTTGGGCTTTCGCTAGCAAACTAACCACTTCTACATGCCCAGAAGAAATAGCTACCATCATAGCAGTTAAACTCTCATCTCTTGTAGTAATGTCAATGTTTGTACCTACATCGATAAAACACGCAACCGCCATTACTTCATTGTTAAGGCATAATTTAACAAACTGCGGAATACCATATTCATCAAGAGGTTGATCAGTGCTAGCACCAGCCTTGATTAGCATATCAAAGATTGTGGTATGGCCTTTAGAAGCTGCAATCATCAACGCAGTATATTGATCCATTTTGCGGTGCTGCTGTAAATCGACTTTCGCATCCAAAAGAAGCTGGCAAATCTCTGTGTTTCCCTCCTCACATGCCATCATTAGTGCTGTATAACCTGAATTCATCCCAAATAAATGGGGGTCAGCACCAGCTTCAATCAACATTTTGGCCGTTCTTTCTTTACCCCTTAGTACAGCGACCATCAAAGGGGTTAAATTAAACTTCGCTGTCACTTTGTTGAGGTCTGCGCCTCTATCAATCAGAACTCTTATCAAATCCTCATTTTCTTCAATTATTGCTGCTACAAGTGGAGTAATTCCAACACTCTCTGGACGTTCATCGATATTGACATTTACATCAATCATGAACGTAGCGAGATTCGTCAAACCGCATTGTATAGAAGTTATAAGAGGTGTCGTGTGTTCACTTTTAGAGTAGTTCTCAAATAAAATGTGCAGTCTGTCCAATATTTTGCGTTCGAAGAGGTCTTCCTTTGAAACAAGCTCGGCATATCGAATAGGGTGCATTAAAGATAAGAATCCATAGCATTGCGCCCGAATGTCGAACAACGCTGCATCATTAATTTGGCGGAGAAATATTTTGTATTCTTCAGAATTGTGATTGTCTTCCGCAGTTACTGCAAATTCCACTGATGCAGCTGCAACTGCCCACTTTAAGTAGACATTGTTAGGGAAAGAGTCAGATTTGAGAAAACTATAAAGACTCATCCAATGGTTTATTGTATTTTGGCTTTCTTGATCATCATTAGTAAGGTTACGCGTCATCCGAGATATAAATTCTAGCAATTCATAAGCATCATCAATTTGAACCGTTTCCTCCCCAGCAATTAACATATTAAAGAATGGGACATGGAATGTTTGAGGCATAGTGAAAATTTCTTCTAAGAAAAGCAGGAAAAAACTCTCTCCCAAAATATGTGGCTCAAAAGGCTTTAATTCTCCATTGTTAGTCACCGAGAGTCTTGTTTTGCAAATCTCCACAATTTCTCTTTTTTGATTAGTAGACAAGTGCTTGACTGGAACACATGCAATCAGTGGTTCTATCAAAACTCCGTTTCTAGCGGTAGCGACAGCAATAAGACAGGCAGCCCATTGACCTGCAATACTCTCATATTTCCAAGGAAGTCGATTCTTTCCCGTGAGATAGTAATAAATTAGATCTCGCCTATTCCAGTTGGAATAATCCCGGTTGAATTTGATTGCTTCTCCAACCAGTGCAGCGAACAAAGGATGCCATGCACCGGCCATGCTGCGGAGATGACTAATTGCTGACTTAACTATACTAGACTGGGGGTCTTTACCAACTAGCTCTGCAATTATTCCTTCTAAAATAGTCTCTTGGTCACTAGTTTCCAATAGAGATATAGGTTGCTTATCAAAGAAGAGAGCCTTGATTGGATCAAGTTCTCTACCGCTTAGATCAGATAGACCCCACCTAGGCTCTAGGACAATGTTCCTTAAGTCTTTTGGAAATACGTGATCTATTACAAGTAACCTTACACAATAATTACCTGTCTCTCGATTAAGCTGCCTTCCTCGATCTATTATGGTTCTAATTGTTTTGGTAAACAATTGAACATAGTCGATCACAATGATACTCGGGCCAGTTGGTTCCCAGCCTTTCCAAATTTCAGGGTCCCTATCTTTGGGTTTCAAAATGTATTTTTTCCATCCATTCAGTTGTTGTGATCTAGAATACATCCATTCTAGCATTAGCCGCGTTTTTCCAGCTCCAGATGGCCCAGATATAGCCCAAACAAGAAACAGTCTTGGATCGCTCGCAAATTTCTCTAACCGGCCGAGCTCTTCTTTTCTGCCGATGAAAGGGATTGCGGATTGATTTTCTGGATTCAGCCAAGAATCATCATCAAAATTTTGATTCATTTGATACTCGCATAGCTGCAAGTTAGTTTCATCCAGTGGCTCTGCACTCAAAAGCGCATCATCATTTATTTGGCTTGCTAAAAAAAATGACTCAAGCTCTTCACTTAAGTGCGGGTATTTTGCAATTATCTCCGCATCAATCATCTTTGCATAAGTAAGGTCGTTTTTAACAAATGCATGAAACCAGTAATATATCGCCAAGCCAAATTCTTTCGCAATCTTTCCATTTCGTAAGTGGTCGATGACGTTATCAACATTTTCTTCGTTTAGTGTTCCATCCCGCCTAGTCCTTCTGACTATTTCGGTATCATTTTCAATTTCATTTAGGAGATACACATACCGATTAGGCATATTTCCGAGATGCATTAAACGATCATTGGCATATTGCCGCATGGTTAAAAGGCAAGCTCTTTGAACCACATGATTTTCGCACGTTTCCAAAACTCGCTTGAATTTGACGAAATTATCCAGGTCCATTGAATTACCAGTTGAATAAAATCTGATAGTTCAATACTAGTGAAGATTATGTCAAGGAGAAGTGTTGGGTAGTTCCTTCGGGTTCAGCGTCTTTTGGTTGTTGAGATAGAATTCTTCTGGCAATACTTCACCAGTCTTTCCATCATAGCGAATTACTGCAGGACCAGAAGAGCGATGGAGCTTTCCTTTCTGCCAATATTCGGAATATGTAATGATTCCTGAGACTGGATTACGTTCAACAACCGCTGGCTCATCTCCTCCTCTGTCCAACACATCATGTTGTTTCCATTCTTCATAAATTACTTGGCCGTAAGCTGGATCACGTATAATCCGGGAAGGACCAGAAGTCCTATGAGCTTCTCCATTTACAAGACACTCTTCGTCGAAAACAACTTTCGTTTCTGGATCAACACTGAAAACGGCAGGGAGATCGCCTTCTCGGTGCTGAGCACCATATTGCGCCCAGTACTCATAAGTAATTTCTCCGGATTGTGGGTGCCATTTTCGATATGCTGGACCGTGGGGACCATGCAGCAAGCCAGTTGCTGTTTTCCAACGCTCCCCGGTCAGCTCTTTTGTTTCAGGGTCTCTTTCGAGTGTGACTGAATACTCCTCAATAATACTCTTTTTCATTAAAAAATTGTATCATAAATAAATATTATTAATCAAATTTCATTATATTTTTCATAATGTTATGACACAATAAATACTCTCAACAGCTTAATGCAGGAGAAAAGAAGGAAGCCGGGTTGTTGTGTTGCAGGAAGCCTATATGGCCCACTCATCTCATCAACGTTGATCGTCATCAACCGCGAGGGACGCTGCAGCTACCTCCAAAGAAATTTGGAGATAAGTATGTCCAGAAAAGTCAGAAAAATAGAAGTTGCAACTCTGGAACAGTTGCAATCAACACCATACCGCCGCCGTCTAAAGATGGCTGTGGAGAACACGGGAAACGGTCAAAGAGAGTGGCCCACCGCCATTCAGGCTGCTCTGCTGCATGCAGCCCGGCGCAATATTCGTTTGTATTACACACGC
>CALEMG010000298.1 GCA_937910835.1 uncultured Alphaproteobacteria bacterium
AAATGCCTATGATCAGGAGTTTCCGGAAGACATCGCGCTTCCCAAAACCCTGTGGGAGGCGACGCAGGCCTTCAAGGAATCAACCGCCGCGCGGGATCTGTTCGGTGATGCATTCGTTGACCATTACGCCGTCACCCGAGAATGGGAGGAACGAGAGTTCCGTAAAGCCATTACCGATTGGGAAATGCAGCGTTATTTCGAGATTATCTGATCGGTTTCAAAGGCAGGCTCATGAGGGGAAGCTCGCGTGCATCCTCCACCTCCGATCGACACCAGCCGACTTGCTTTGCTCCCATTCTTCTGTAAAAGCCAAGTGCGTTGGGATCGGCTTCGATCCTGAGGTGACCATAGCCAAGACGTGCGGCCTTTTGCGCAGCTTCATTCATCAGGGCCTGCCCTAGTCCTTTCACCATATGCAGAGGCGAAACATAGAGAAGTTGAAGCTCCGCTTCCCCCGGCTCAAACGAGGCGAGATAAAATCCGGCGATATGGCCCTTTCTCTCAATCACACCGCTTTCCCATTCGGCAATCATCCGGGGCGTGACGGTGAGGACGGCCTCGCATCCACGCATGAATTCATCGGAATATCCCCAGAAGGCCTTGGCCGTCAGGGCAACCTCGGTCATGGCCGAGCAATCCTTTTCGGTGGCGGGGCTGATCTTCGGCGGTGACAACATGTCGAAAAAATTCCTATCATGGACGAGAACAGCGTTATTTTATCTTCTTTTACCCGGGGTTCCGCAAGTTGCTTTTTACCATTGATCGAAGCCTGCAAAAACCTGTCCAGAACCAGCTACGTGAGCAGATAATCGCGGCGCTGATGAATGGTCAGTTGGCCGCCGGTGAAAAAATGCCCTCCAGTCGCAAGCTGGCAAAGGATCTTAAGATTTCACGCACCACCGTAATGATCGTTTATGACAAGTTGGTGGTGGGGAATTTCCTTGTCGCGTTGCCCCGTTCAGGCTATCGCGTTAGCGATATCGCGTTGAACATTGCGAATACACCGCAGAAGGAAGTGGACGTAGAAAGGTCCGGCGGGGCGGTTGATTGGGAGGGGGTGCTGGCAAGCCGTCTCGGTCGTCAGCGCAACATCGTCAAACCGGCGAACTGGCAGGATTATCCATACCCTTTCGTCTATGGTCAACCTGATGCCAGCCTGTTTCCGCTTCCGGCCTGGCGGGAATGCTCACGACAAGCAATGAGCCGTCTTGCGATGCGAGACTGGGCTAACGATGCAGTGATGGCGGACGATCCGGAACTGATCACTGAAATTCGCTCCAAACTTCTCCCCAAACGAGGTATCTATGCGGACAAGTCGGAAATTCTGATCACGCTCGGCGCGCAAAACGCGCTTTATCTCATCGCCGCCGTACTGATGCGGGAGGGTATGAAGGTCGGGATCGAAGATCCGGGTTATCCAGATGCGCGCAATATCTTCGACCGACGCGGCGCGTCCCTGCTTCCTCTTGACGTGGATGAGGATGGGGTTGTGATTGACGACAAGGTGGCGAGGTCGGAAATTCTCTATGTCACGCCGAGCCATCAATATCCGACAACAGTGACCCTGTCGCCGGAGCGGCGCAAGGCGCTCTTGACCTCGGCGGCTGAAAATAACTCACTTGTCATCGAAGATGATTTCGAGAGCGATACAAACTATATGGGCGATGCCGTTCCCGCGCTCAAATCTGAGGATCGGGATGGGCGGGTGATCTATGTCGGTAGCCTATCGAAATCCATGTTCCCGGGGCTGAGGCTCGGTTTTATTGTTGCACCGGAACGTCTGATCCGGGAGTTGCGGATCTTGCGGCGCTTAATGCTTCGTCATGCGCCGAGTAATAATCAGCGCACCACCGCTCTCTTTATAGCGCAAGGGTATCACCTTTCCTATATCCACAAGCTGCATAAAGCCTATGGCGAGCGGTGGCACCGCATGGCGGCGGCGCTGACAGAGCATATGCCGGGCATGACGACAGCGCCGCGCTTCGGTGGGACAAGTTTCTGGGTCAAGGGACCAGAGGGTCTGGATTCAGAGGCTCTGGCCGCGCGTGCGCTTGATCAAGGCGTTGTGCTGGAACCCGGCGCGGTCCATTTCATGGAACCGGAAACCGGTCAGCGCTATTTCCGTCTCGGTTTTTCCTCCATCGCACTTGAGCGGATTGAGGAAGGGATCAAACGGCTAGCTGCCCTGCTATAAGCGCTCGCTATTCGATCTGGTAGATATGAATCGGGAAAATTGGTACTATCGCTGTCGCGAAGAATGACTTACCTAATTTCTATCGGCAGATTTAAACATTCTGGAAAATACGGGGATTGCCATGGGATACAGCACAATTGAAGTTCAACCGCTAACATCATGTATTGGGGCGGAGGTCGCAGGTATCGATCTATCGAAATCCTTGTCGGATGAGCAGTTTCAGGATGTTCATGATGCGCTCGTTGATAATCATGTCGTTTTCTTTCGCGATCAGGAAATAACACCAGAGGGACAGCTTGAGATCGCCCGTCGTTTTGGCACTCCGGAAGTGCATCCCATTGTTGAAGGCTCGAACGCTCATCCGGAGCTGATCGAGGTTCTGAAACCGGCAGGCGAGGGCGCGTCCTTCGGTACTGGTTGGCATACGGATAATACCTTTTTTGAAAAGCCATCCATGGTGACTATGCTCTATGGCATTGATATCCCTCCGGTCGGCGGTGATACGCTCTGGGCCAGCATGGAGGCGGCCTATGATGCCCTTTCCGATGGCATGAAGGAATTGCTTGACGGTCTGGTTGCCGTGCATTCTGCAAGTGTCGCCTTCGATCCACGCCATACCCGCGAAAAATACGAAGGCAAGCATAGCCTTAAGTACAAATATTCCGAAGCCGTGGAAGTGGAAGTGGAGCATCCGCTCATCCGCACCCATGAAGTTTCTGGACGCAAGGGGATTTTCGTCAATCCCATGTTCACTCTCCGGATCAAGGGCATGACGGATGCGGAAAGCGCGCCGCTTTTAAAATACCTCTATGACTTCTCAACCAAGCCGGAATTTGTCTGCCGCTTTCGTTGGCAGCCGAAATCCGTTGCCATGTGGGATAATCGCTGCACGCAGCATTATGCTATGAATGATTATGTGCAGTATCGGCGATTGATGCGCCGGGTCACCATCGGCGGCGACACGCGTCCCGTATAAGGGAAGGGTTGGCCATGGCGGGTAAGACAGCTCGATTTCTGGTGCTTGACGGGTACCCAAAGGATCATCGTGGCCCCCTCGCGGCAAATGGTGGAACGCTTGCGGGCGATCTTTATGCGCGGATGCTGAATGAGTGCGCACCCGGATGCGCGGTGGATATCATTTTCGCGGCGGATGCGGAATGCACGCTTCCCTCTGGCACAGGTCTCGATGAGTATCATGGGATCTGCTGGACCGGGTCGAGCCTGACCATTCATGATGAGGCAGATAAGCGCGTGACCCGCCAGATCGAGTTCGCGAAGGCGGCATATGAAGCGCAAGTGCCGATGTTCGGTAGCTGCTGGGCGGCGCAGATGGCGGTGACGGCGGCAGGTGGAAAATGTGCGAAGAACCCGAAGGGCCGGGAATTCGGCCTTGCCCGCAAGATCAGCCTCAATGACGAAGGTCGCGCTCACCCGATGTTTGAGGGGAAAAAGGCGGTTTTCGACGGCTTCACCAGTCATGAGGATGAGGTCGCTGAACTCCCCGAAGGGGCGGTTCTTTTGGCGGGAAATGATTTCTCCCGCGTGCAGGCGGTGGATGTCACCCATAAAGGCGGTAGCTTCTGGGCGGTGCAATATCATCCTGAATATGATTTTAACGAGGTGGCGAGCCTTTGTCGCTGGCGCCGGGAAGCGCTAACCAAGCAGGGAAATTTCGCCTCTCTGGCGGATGCGGACCAGTTTATCGGCAAGATGCAGGCGCTGCATGAGACGCCGGACGAGCGCCACCTACGTTGGCAGCTTGGTGTGGACGATGATGTGTTGGACACGCGCATCAAGCAGCAAGAGGTGCGGAACTGGCTGGCGGTGAAAATCTATTCCCGGCTCGATGACTAGGGATGCGGCGCACCCAAAAGTCAGGCGATCATGATCCGGTCGCGGCCAATTTTATCAATTATACTCTGCGGGGGCAGCTGATCGGTCAGGAGCAGGTCAATGGCGTCAAAATCGCATACTTTGACCACTCCTGGCCGATTGAATTTTGTATGATCGGCTACCACGATCACACTGGCGGCCTGGGGAAGGATCGCCCGTTTGAACTCAGCTTCCCCAAGGTCGCAATCCAGAAATCCCTGTTCGGCGCTGATCGCCGCAATCGAAAGGACGGCGCGTTCCGTTGCGAATTGTTTCGCAAAATTGCCCGCCGTCGGGCCATAAGTTGCGCTGTCATCAGCGCGAATTTCGCCGCCTGCCATGAAAACTCTGTTGCTGTTACGGGCACAGAGATCGCGCGCAACCTCGGTCGAGTTGGTTACCACCGTCAAGTCTCTGCGTGCGCTCAACGCTTTCGCGACGTAGCAGGAGGTGCTGCCATTGTCGATCAGGAGGGTCTCTCCATCGACAATGAGGGAAGCGGCAAGCTCCGCAATCTTCTGCTTGACCGTCCGCTGCGTTTCAAGGCGTCGCAGGAACGGCGCCTCCAGTGCGGTGTTGGGCAGCATCACCCCGCCGTGAATTTTCTCAACCGCACCAAATTTCGCCATTTCCTTGATGTCGCGGCGAATCGTTTCGTCCGAGACCTCCAGTCGCTTCGCCAGATCGATAATTCCGCAGGATCTTTCTACCTGCAGCATATTCATGATGGCAAGTTGCCGTTTGGTTTGCTTCATTTTTTCCCGCTTACAGCCTGTATTAAAAGACCATTTCGCTATTTAAGTAGCATGTTTTGGGAAAAATTGAAACAGGATGTGGAAATCAACATTTTCCACATATCCGAAACACAAAACAGTCCCTCAAAAAATCAGGGCTATTGAAAAATTCCTGTTAGAAATTTGTGGAAAAATGTTAGAAATCTCGAACGCCAAAATTGGAGTGTATAGATGTCGGAAAGTTTGAAAACAATCAGCCCGGTGGATGGCAGCCTTTATGTGGAACGCGCCTATACGCCTCTCTCAACCCTTGATGCTATGCTTGATGCGGCGCGGTCTGCCCAAAAGATGTGGCAGATGAAGCCGATCGCCGAGCGGGCAGCGTTGCTTAAAAAATGCGTCGATAATTTTGTCTCCAAGAAAGACCTGATCGTTGAAGAGCTGGCCTGGCAGATGGGGCGGCCCGTCAAGTTTGGTGCGGGCGAGGTTGGCGGTTTTGAGGAACGCTCCCGCCATATGATTTCCATCGCCGAGGATGCCTTGAAAGATATCAAGGTTCCGGAAAAAACCGGCTTTACCCGCTATATCAAGCGGGAACCTGTTGGGGTGGTTTTCACCATTGCGCCTTGGAATTTCCCCTATATGACAGCGGTCAATTCCATTGTGCCGGCGCTGATGGCGGGTAACGCCGTGATCTTGAAACATGCGACACAGACCCATCTCTGCGGGGAGCGAATGGTCGAAAGCTTTGTTGAGGCGGGCCTGCCGAAAGATTTGTTCCAGATCGTAGTCGCCAGCCACCAGTCGGCGGCCTCTATCATCCAGTCCGATAAGGTGAATTACGTTTGCTTTACCGGCTCCGTTCCGGCGGGCAAGGCGATTGAAGAAGCTGCTGTCGGGCATTTTCTTGGTGTCGGACTCGAACTCGGTGGTAAGGACCCAGCCTATGTACGAAGCGACGCCGATGTTGCCTACGCCGCGGAAAATCTCGTCGATGGCGCGATGTTCAACTCCGGCCAGTCCTGTTGCGGAATTGAGCGGATTTATGTTCATGCCGATGTTTATGACGATTTTGTCGAAAAATTCGTCGAGGTAGTGAAGGGCTACAAGCTCGGTTCTCCCATCGATCCGGAAACAACCCTGGGCCCGCTTGTCAATGCCGCCGCGGCGGATTTCGTCCGCGGGCAGGTTACCGATGCCGTAAAGGCAGGCGCGAAAGCCCTGATCGATCCAAAGCTCTTCCCTGAGGATAAGCCTGGCACGCCCTATCTTGCGCCGGATGTGGTTGTCGATGTCGATCACAGCATGCGGATCATGACAGAGGAAAGCTTCGGCCCTGTTGTCGGTATTATGAAGGTTGCCACGGATGAGGAGGCAATCAGCTTGATGAACGACAGCGAATTCGGCCTGACGGCCTCTGTCTGGACCAAGGACGAGGCAGCAGCTATCCATATTGGTGATCAGGTCGATACCGGCACCTGGTTCATGAACCGCTGCGACTATCTCGATCCCGCGCTTGCCTGGACCGGAATCAAGAATTCCGGCCGGGGCTGCACCCTGTCATCAGTGGGCTATGAAAGCCTGACCCGCCCGAAATCCTATCACCTACGCACAAAAATCTAAGGGGACCTATATGCTAACAGACGCGAGTGCCCTCACGGGGAACTGGAACTATCCGACCGCCATGCGGTTCGGCGTGGGCCGACTGCAGGAGTTGGGGGAGACCTGCAAGGAAGTGGGCATGAAAAACCCGCTTTTGGTGACCGATCCGGGCCTTGCGGCACTGCCGATGATCGCCGAGGCGATGGAAAGTTGCCAGAAGGCAGGGGTCGACTGTGGCCTTTTTAGTGATATCAAGGCAAACCCGGTGGGTAAGAATGTTGATGACGGCGTTGCGGTCTATAAAGCCGGTGGCCATGATGGCGTAATAGCCTTTGGCGGTGGGTCCGGTATTGATGCGGCCAAGGCGGTCGCGGTGATGGCGCAGCAGACGGAGACGTTATTCGGCTATCTTAACGGAGGCCGAGACTGGGAAGATATCCCTGCCAATGAGATCCCGACGATCATTGCGATACCGACCACCTCTGGCACCGGGTCCGAAGTCGGCCGCGCGTCGATCATCACGGACGAGGAAAACCATGTGAAACGGATCGTCTTCAATCCGAAGATGATGCCGTCGGTTGTGATCGACGATCCGGCCCTGACGGTGGGGCTGCCGAAAGTCATTACCGCCGCGACAGGCATGGACGCGCTTTCGCATAACCTGGAGGCTTTCTGCTCGCCGCATTTTCACCCGATGGCGGAAGGCATCGCCATTGAGGGCATCCGCCTGGTGAAGGAATACCTGCCGACGGCGACTTTTGAAGGTGGCAATCTTGTCGCCCGTAGCCAGATGATGATTGCCTCTTCCATGGGGGCGACGGCATTTCAGCGGGGCCTCGGCGGGATGCATGCGCTCGCTCACCCGCTGGGGGCGCTCTATGATGCGCAGCACGGCATGTTGAATGCGATCCTGATGCCCTATGTATTGATCCGCAACCGGGAGGTAATCTCGGACAGGCTCGCGCGGCTGTCCGCCTATCTCGGGCTGACCAGCCCCTCCTATGATTCCTTTCTGAACTGGGTTCTGGCAATCCGTGAAGAACTGGGCATCCCGAATGATCTTTCGGCGCTCAGCATCGATACGGCGCAGTCTGACCTTGTCGGACATATGGCGATTAAGGACCCTTCAGCGGGCGGCAATCCGATTTCCCTCACGTCTGATGACTACAGCCGTCTATTTGAGAAGGCCGTAACCGGCGATTTATCGGGCTAGTTGCTGCAGATAGAAAATTAGTGTGGAAATTTTGCAGGAAAATGTTGATTTTCGTGGGAGTTTGCGCGCAACTATTCCTGTCGCTAAATATTAGAGTAAATCTGGTCGAGATATTCGGGCAAAAGGACAGGCGTTTTGGACGGAACAATTGTTCTCATCAATCTGTTGGGTGGGGTCGCACGTCTTTTGTGGGGCTTGCGTATGGTCAGCACGGGGGTCATGCGCGCTTTTGGTCGTGAGCTTGGCCTGTTTCTGAAATTCTGTCTCAAGAACCGTGTCCGGGCATTTTTCGGGGGCCTGACCGTGACGATGCTGCTGCAAAGCAGTACGGCGACGGCGCTGCTAACGGCGACCTTCGCGGGACGGGGGCTTTTGCCCGCTACCGCTGCCATTGCCATCATCCTCGGCGCGGATGTGGGGACAACTCTTGTCGCTCAGGTATTGAGCCTCGATCTCTCCCTCCTTGCGCCGGTCTTTCTGTTCGCCGGGTTCGTCCGTCATGCGACGGCAAACGCGACGCGGGCGAAAAATCTCGGACGAATCATGTTGGGTCTGGGAATAATGCTCGCCGCTCTTAAAATGCTGTCGCTTGCATCGGAGCCGATCCGCGATTCTTCCGTCTCGCAGTTCGTGCTGAGTTCTCTTTCGGGCGAGCCGGTGCTGGTCGTGCTGATCGCGGCAATCATCACCTTGATCGCTCATTCCTCGCTGGCGACGGTTCTGTTCGCACTGTCGCTATCACTGAGCGGCCATTTCCCGATCGATGTCGCCTATGCCATAGTTCTTGGTGCCAATCTTGGCGGTGCCGTACCGCCGATTATGGCGACACTGAAGGCGGAGAAGGCAGCCCGCCGCGCGCCACTCGCCAATCTTATCTGCCGCCTGATTATTGTTATCGCGATTATCCCTTTCATTGGCCTGATTGAGCCGCAGCTCGCCGCGTTCGAGGCCGATGCCGCGCGGCAGATCGTCAATTTCCATACCCTGATCAATCTCGCCTGCGCCGTTCTTTTCTTGCCCTTTGTCGGACCGCTTGGCCGACTGACGGAGCGGTTGCTTCCCGAAGATGCGGAGGAGGATGACAATACGCCACAGCCGCAATATCTCGACAAGGCCGCGCTTGAAAGCCCGCAGCTTGCCATGGCGAACGCAGTACGTGAGACTTTGCGGATGGGGGATGTGCTGGAGAAAATGTGTCGCTCGCTCCGCCAGACATTGGGCGGGAAGGAACCGCATATATTCCGGCAAATCCGCGACCACAACAATGTGATCAAGGAGTTTGACGGGGCGATCAAGGCGTACCTGACACAATTGGGTAGGGAATCGCTCGATGAGCAGGATGAAAAACGCTGCACCGAGATCCTGAATTTCACCACTGGTATTGACCATATCAGCAATATCGTCGTGATGAATATGTTGGAACTGGTGGAGGCGGTTCATAAAAATCAAATTACTCTCTCTGATGAGGATTTGCGCGACGAAGTGCGCCTGCTGGACATGGTGCTGGGTAATCTTCGCATGTCTTTCAGCGTGCTGATGACGGGAAATGCGGTTACTGCCAATAACCTAATTCATCATAAACAGACATTCCGGACGGCGGAGAGACGGGCGGTCAATGACCATTTGCGCCGTCTTCGCAGCGATCAGATGCTCGATCAGGAGGCCAGCGCCATTCACCTGAGCCTGCTTGGTGATATGCGGCGTATCAACTCGCTTCTGTCGTCAATCGCTTATCTGGTCGCAGGGCAGAAGGAACAGTAGTGCGTTTTACTTTTCCATCAGGGCAAACATCCGGTCGGGAAAGTCTGTAATCACAGCATCGGCACCCCAATCGAGCAGTTTCTTTGCTTCCTCCGGATCATTCACCGTATAGACCAGCACGCGGTATCCCGCGCTTCTGATGGCGGCGATATGATCCTTCGTCACATAATGCCGTTCGCAATGGAGGGAGGCGCAATCATACTCTTTCATTCGCTTTTCCCAATCGGGCGGAATGGCAGAGGTGAGATAGCCGAGTGGGACATCGGGCAGGGTTTTCCGGACCTCGATCAGGCATTCTACCCCAAACGAAGAAATGAGAAGTGGCAGTTCCTCTGGCCAGTAATCGAGAAGTTCTTTCACGACTTGCACTGCTGTCGGGATTTGCCAGCCGATCGTGGGCTTGATCTCAAGGTTGAGGCCCAAGCCAAGTTCCTGCAGAACGTCTGTGGCCTCTTTCAGGGTAGGGATACGCTCGCCCGAGAACTCCGGCGCGAACCAGCTTCCGGCATCAAGGAGGCGCACCTCTTCCAGCGATTTAAGCAGGATCGGTCCGCTGCCGGTGGTGCAACGGCGGACATCGCAGTCAAGCTGGCTGCCGGCCGCGCTGTCCGG
>CALEMG010000299.1 GCA_937910835.1 uncultured Alphaproteobacteria bacterium
CCACTTGACCGCGACCAAATCGCACACGAGCAGTAATACGACTGGGCCGACCTAAGGCAAAGTCATCCAACTGCAATACGGACAGCCCGTTAATCTGCCCCACCTTTTCGCCAGATGTATTTAGCATAATCACGCCGCGCTCTATTTGCTCCTGCATCCGTTCACGAATACGGTCAGAGCGACGGATACGAGCTTTAACTGCCCGCCGGACATCTTCCCCGCTAATGACATCAGCGCCCCGTTCAGACGCCCAATGATCAGCTTCAGACAAAAGATCTGCCAGAGAACGCACGTGGCTTGATAATTTTTCCACATCCCCGGCGAGTCGGGTCATCCTTTCCAAGACCTGCGCCACCGCCGACGGATCAAGGGGCAAGAGCTTCTTAAGCCGTGCCTGACTTGCTATCAGCCTTACGTAAAGTGGGATCGCCTCTTCCGTTGCTGTCATCCTGTCATCAAAATCAACAGGCACTTTAAATAGTTCATGAAAATCTGGATCCTGCTGGCTCAGCAAGTAGTATATCCTTGGATCACCGATCAGTATGACCTTAACGTCCAGCGGGATCGTTTCCGGTTGCAAACTGACCATACTCCCAAGAGACATCATCTGACTTACTGACTCTATACGGATCTCGCGGCTACGTAGTTCCCGTTTCAGAGTTTCCCAGGCAAACGGCTGGAAGATTAATCGGCGTGCATCGAGAATTAAGTATCCGCCATTGGCCCGATGTAGAGCGCCCGGCTTGATAAGCCGGAAATTAGTCAACAGATTGCCAAATTGTGACAAATGCTCTATGCGGCCCAACAGGTTTTCAACAGTTGGGTTGTCTTCATAGACAACGGGTGCGCCACCTTTTTGATCCTGGCAAACCAGCACATTTACCTGACAGTTACTAATCACCTGTTCGCGCTGCTGGATATAGTCTGGCATCATACTGGGAGGAAACCCTACAGATGCCTGTTCGGTAGTAAGTCGAAAAACATCCCCGTGACCAATGACATATTCCTGCACTTCATCAAGAAACATCAACACTGCTTCGCAGTCTTTCCACTTGGCCTGAATGTCATCAATTAAATGGCCCACTGCGAAGCTGGTCACTTCCCTGTTCAACTTTCGGGTTTCCTGCCGTTCTTCCCGCTCGATTTCGGGCAACATCCGAACCGCAGACTGCAGGTCACCTTCCAAGCTGCTGATACTGCTCTTTATTTTTTCTTTTTCTTCATCTGGAAGCTCTGCAAATGACGCCGGGTCGAGGACCTTTCCATCACGCACAGGTGCCAGTGCAAAACCTGTAGGCGTCCTTACGAGAGCAACGTCTTTCTTAGCGGCTTTGTCACTTAGCTTTTCGAAAATCTCCTCCTGCCTGAGCTTGAGTTGCTGAATAATTACATCGAGGCGAGTTCGATAGTCTTCGCTTTCAAAAGCTCCAGCGATAACAGCACGTAATTCGTCCGCCAGATTTTCCATCTGGCCGGCAAGTTCCAATGCTCGGCCCGGAGGAAGCCGTAACACCTTTGGCCGCTCTGTAGCGGTAAAATTATTCACATAACATAAATCGTCAGGAACTGGTTTTCTTGCAGCTTCCGGTTCCAAGTAAAGCCGTATTGCTTCCGTCTTACCTGCACCTGATGGTCCGAATGCAAACAGGTTAAAGCCCTGATGTCTTACGCCAATGCCAAATCTGATAGCCTCTATAGCCCGATCCTGCCCCAGTGGCTCCTTCAGCTCCTTTAGTTCGCGGGTATCTTTAAATTTGAAAGAATTGGGGTCATAACGGCGCCGCAACTGCGCTACCGTTAATTCTTCGATTTCAGACATAGAGTTACTTTCTATTTTGGTGTCAGAACCAGAAAGGTATTGTCATTCATCCATAATTTCCAGATTTTAAAGCATACCATTATGGGTATTTACAGAACATGGGCCTTTGTCAGCAGCACTTATCTTGGCAGTGAATCCAAATATGCCAGAAAATCATCTATTTCCTGGGGTTTCAGGCTAAATTCAGGCATTGCGTCATGTCCGACCGAAATCCCTTCTGCGAGTGCTTCTTCAAGATATGAAAGCGGCCATCGGCCAACGATAGCCTGAAAAGGGGGCGCCTCGGAAAACGAGCTTTCTTCCCCCGGAATAACAGCATGGCAACGATTACAATGCTGAAGGGCAAGCGCCTTCCCTTTTAAAATACTTTCCTGCCGTGCCTCATCGGCAGTCGCTAGCTTAAATGTCAATACGCAAGCCGCCAGCGCAACGATTATCGCCGGGTAAATAGTCAAAATAATAGGGTCACGCCGAATATTTGCATGTGTTAATCCCAAAGATACTATATACCGGACACCGGCCCAAAAGCCCGGTCAGGAGAGGAACAACCCCAATCCAGCCAACCCAGCTGTATGTTAGGTCTGTTGCAAACACCGCAATAGCGATCAATATCACTCCAGCGCAAACTCTTAAAATCCGCTCAATATTGCCAACATTCTGTTTCATATCGCTCTCCTGCTGTCAAAGCCATTCCACAACGCATATTCGCGAGGCATGGCTGTATTATGTCAGACATACGACAAAACCCACATTGATACAGATCAACTCACGGCCTTTAGAATTTTCGTAGACCAATTAAATGTGCATTGGGTGGAAACGAAACGCCCCCTTTGATAAAGACAATTGTAAGCATTCCTTATGGCTGAGCGTTTCCTCGATTTCTTTCAGCTGTTTCAGCCCTCATCCGTATCTTTTCTTTTTCGGATGTCGTGAGCACTCAGGATTGCAGCTTGCACGTCACTATGCTGATCTTCAATCGCCTGCGCGAGAGATCGCAGCTCAAAACGGACACCATGAAGCTGGTCAATCAAAGATAGTACAATGGGAACTGCGGCATTATTAATATCCATGTCGGATTTTAGCTGACGAATAAGCTCGATGCGAGCAATGTCGACTTCCCGAAATCTGATGTTGCCTTCAGCCCGCGTTGGCTCAACCCACCCCCGAGTGACCCAAGTCCGCAGCCGTCTTATTGTAAGGCCCTCAATACGTCGTATGACCTCTTTCTCTGAGATCATGTTTCCACTCCTTCAAGTTCCTGACGCACCGAATAGCTATGAGATTTCTGCCAGTCTTGCATAAATGTCTTCAATTCATCGTCGATCTCTTTTGGAAGAACAATTTTCAATGTCACGCGCTGATCTCCTGTTTTCACACCCTTTCCTTTTAGTCTTAACGTTTGACCACTATTTGCTCCGGGCGGAATTGTCATTGTCACTTTTCCATTTATTGTAGGTACGGTGATCTTGCCTCCCAAAACCGCTTCATCGAGCGTAATCGGTGCCGTAAGTAGGATATCTTGCCCCTGCCGCTTGAAAAGATGGTGCGGCATTACCTGAACCTTGACATAGGCATCTCCGCTTGGCCCATTGTTGAAGCCCGGGTGACCCTTTCCTTTAAGGCGAATTGTCTGGCCATCTCTAATACCGGTCGGAATTTTAACATCAATATTAGAGCCATTTGGCAATGTTATGCGCTGTTTCGCGCCACGGACAGCGTCCAGAAACTCTACTTTCAGGTGATATTGCGCATCCGAACCACGTTGTGGCCCGCCGCCTCTACCGGGACCAGAAGATTGAGCCTGGGCACGGCGAAATAGTTCCGAGAAAAGGTCACTTTCGTCACTAAAATCCTGAAACCCATCAGCACTATAATAAGGATGTTCAGGGCCGGTATTTCCATAATTGCGATAATACTGTTGCTGCGGCTTTTCCGCGCCGGTAGCATCTATTTCCCCTTTATCGAAACGGGCTCGTTTCTCTGGGTCACTCAGCAACCCGTATGCGTTGGAAATTGCCTTAAATTTTTCCTCGGCATCTGCATCGCCTGGATGAAGGTCGGGATGAAGTTTCTTGGCAAGCTGTCGATAGGCTGACTTTATCTCTTTGTTAGTCGCCCCGGATTTCACGCCCAGCACGTCATACGGATTATCAGTCACTGTCTATCTTCTTTCAATAGGTCCGCAGAGGTTTCTCGCCCTACAATCTAAGTAGCAATAAAAATATTTACAATGAGGCACTTTAATTTCGCTCAATTTTCCGGCGATTTTGCTGTCAATGGGACTTTGACTACGATCAATGCCGACCCGGCGCCGACCCCAGTATAATGATATGTAGAAATTCGTATATCAGGCGCTAATGATCGAGGTGAAAATGACTTCTTATCCAGTGAATGTCGATGTCCAGCCAGAAGTTACA
>CALEMG010000300.1 GCA_937910835.1 uncultured Alphaproteobacteria bacterium
GCTTCGTTTGCCAAATATTCCGGTAACGCGCGTTGAAAACTACTGCGCCAGCGGATCGGAAGCTTTTCGCGGCGCGGTCTACGCCGTTGCATCGGGCGCGTGCGATATCGCTCTGGCCCTTGGTGTCGAGAAACTGAAAGACACAGGTTATGGCGGCCTGCCGCAACGAAACCGCGGCTCCGTTAATGACCTGTTCTGGGCAAACGCTTCGGCACCCGGATCATTTGCACAGTTGGCTTCCGCTTATTCGGCGAAACATGGTGTTAGCAAGGAAGATATGAAACGGGCCATGGCCCATATCTCCGTGAAGAGCCATGACAACGGATCCAAAAATCCAAAAGCGCATCTTCGTAACAAGATCAACGAGGACAAAGTCATGAACGCGCCAATGATCGCGGAGCCGCTTGGTCTCTTCGATTGCTGCGGTGTAAGTGACGGATCGGCCTGCGCCATCGTCACGACGCCGGAAATTGCAAAATCTCTCGGCAAGAAAGACCTGATTACGGTCAAGGCGCTGCAACTCTCCGCCTCCAACGGAACGGAAGCCCAGCACAACTCCTGGGATGGCAGCTATTTTGTCACGACCCGGGCAGCCGCGAACCGGGCCTATAAGGAAGCCGGTATCACCAAGCCACGCGACCAGGTCAGTATGTTCGAGGTTCATGACTGTTTCTCCATCACCGAACTAGTGACGATGGAGGATCTGTTCATTTCCGAAGAGGGAGATGCCGTCAATGATGTGATGAATGGCTTCTATGACGCGGATGGCAAGGTCCCCTGCCAGATCGACGGCGGGCTGAAATGCTTTGGCCATCCAATCGGCGCATCCGGCCTTCGCATGATCTATGAGATGTATCTGCAGATGCAGGGCCGGGCAGGTGAGCGCCAGCGCAAGGAAGAGCCGGTCGTCGGTATGACGCATAATCTGGGCGGCTTCCCGCACCAAAACGTCTGCTCGATTACCATTGTCGGAAAAGAAGGCGTTTAAGCACTTTATCCGTACCCCTTCAGGCCGCCGATACACTCGGGCGGCCTGAAGAAGTATCAGAGAGATTACGCAGGAACGCGCAGATCCCCAATCTCGTCCTTCAGGACTCTTTTCAGCACCTTCCCTGTCGCGTTACGCGGTAATTCCTCCATAAACACGACATGCTTTGGGATTTTGTAACGGGCAAGCTTATCCTGGCAATAAAGGATCACATCGTCTGCGGATAGCTGCTTGTCCGGCGCGACAACGACAACCGCGCATCCCACTTCGTCCCAGCGGTCATCCGGGACACCGATTATCGCCAGATCGGCTATTTCCGGCATTTTGAACAAGGTACTTTCGACTTCCGCCGGATACACATTCTCACCGCCGGAGATATACATATCCTTCCAGCGATCGACGATAAAGTAATGCCCGTCTTCATCCACCCGGCAGGCATCACCGGTATGCAGCCAGCCATCCGTTATTGTCTCCGCATTGGCCTCGGGCCGGTTCCAGTATCCAGGCGTGATGTTCGGCCCCTTCACCCATAGCTCTCCGGTTTCTCCCTGCAGGACATCTTCGCCATTTTCATCAACAACGCGCGCTTCGGCATTCATAGCGAGCTTGCCCGCGGAACCCGGCTTGCTGAACGCCATTTCCGCATCCTGCACCGTTACTGTCGGGCTGGTTTCCGTCATCCCATATCCCTGCTGCAGGGCAAGGCCCCGTGCCTTGTAGGTTTCAAGGAGTGGCACAGGCGTGGGCGCACCACCGACGCCGGAGCAAGCAAGACGTGAAAAATCCGTTGTCGCAAAGTCGGGGTGCTGGCTCATAAAGAGATAATTTGCCGGCACACCGAAAAAATGGGTAAGGCCAATCTCCTCGTCATCAATGATACGAAGGCATTCAGCCGGATCAAAGGTCCGCATGACCAAGGTTGTTCCACCGAAATAGAGCGCAACGGAGCTGTAACAGTTAAGCCCTCCGGTATGAAACAGCGGCAGGATAGTCAGCGTCTTCGCGTTTGGTGTGAAATAGGTGGGAACGCCAAGGTTCACCGCATTGTAAAATGCCATGCCATAGGTGTTCATTGCCCCCTTCGGCAGACCGGTCGTGCCAGAGGTATACATGATCGTCCAGACATCATCATGTGTGACTGTCGCAAGCCTCGGTGTCGGGCTTGCGGCCTTGATCGCCGCCTCATAGGGTGTATCTCCGCCGCCGCCAGTCGTCTCTAAAACATATGAAACGCCGGTTTTTTCCTTAAGTTCGCCGATTTCGGCGGAAAACTGCGCATCATGGATCAGGATCTTTGGCGCCGCGTCGCTTATGATAAATTCAAGTTCATTGACCGTCAGTCGCCAATTAAGCGGCAGGAATATAGCGCCTATCTTGGAGCATGCCGCCTGTATTTCGAGCATATCGGTGGAGTTCATGGCCAGAACCCCGACCCGGTCTCCTTTTTCAACGCCACAATTCTCCTGAAAATGGAATGCAAGGCGCAGTGCTCTGTCGTTCGCCTCGGCAAAGGTAAAATGGCGATTGGAATGAAGATCTACCCATACCTCTTTTCCCGGCACCGTTTTAGTATGATGGGCCAGCCAATCATAATGCGTCACACTCATATTTTCCTCCCTGTTATATTTTTATGAGGTTTCCTGTATCTAAATTTCCATCTGGCGCGCGACGAGGTCGCGCATAATTTCTTCCGATCCGCCACCAATGGCCATGACGCGAACTTCGCGGTAAATTCGTTCAACGCGACAGCCCCGCATATAGCCAGCCCCACCGAGGATTTGCATGGCCTCCCGCGCGCAGAATTCCATAGTTTGTGTTGCCTGCACCTTCAATAAAGATAGATCCGCGACCGGCCTTTCGCCGGCCTGAACACGGGAAGCGCATTGTTCCAGATAGGCCTGGGTCGCATTAATCTTCCGCGCCATCTCCGAAAATTTGTGACGAATTACCTGATGATCTGCGAGTCTTTTTCCAAAAGTTTTCCGCTCTCTGGCCCAAGCAAGTGCATCTTCAAAGCAAACGCGCGCAGATGCGTTGGCGCCTGCCGCCATTCCCAACCGTTCGCTGTTGAAATTGCTCATGATGCCAACAAAACCATTGTTTTCTTCGCCGATAAGATTGCTCCTCGGCACCCGAACATCGTCAAAATAGAGTGCCGCCGTGTCTGAGGCCCACCAGCCTTGCTTTTTAAGCGGTGTACGGGAAAAACCTGGCCGGTCCCGTTCAATTAGTAAAAGGGAGATGCCGTTACGCCCCTCTCCTCCTGTTCTGACCGCAACAGTGTAGTAATCTGCTCGCATACCGCCCGTGATAAACATCTTCGATCCGTTAACCAGGTAGTCATCGC
Organism: uncultured Alphaproteobacteria bacterium; assembly: GCA_937910835.1. Classification (GTDB taxonomy): domain Bacteria; phylum Pseudomonadota; class Alphaproteobacteria; order Sneathiellales; family Sneathiellaceae; genus Sneathiella. Next base: position 3,336 of record CALEMG010000300.1, read on the forward strand.
CGTCGCGCACCGCACGCGTCTTGATATTAGCGACATCTGACCCTCCAGAAGGTTCAGTGATCGCCAATGCGTGTATTTTCTCACCTGCGAGAACAGATGGTGCAATCCGGCGTTTCATTTCCTCCGAGCCCGTCGCAAGAACAGGAGGCAACCCGATGCTATGCACCAACAGGCTGGCGTTAATTCCGCCCGCGCCGATGCGCGCCATTTCCTCAGCGGTAACCAGTTGAAAAAAGGAATCGACAGACGTGCCGCCAAACTCTTCGGGATACCCTATGCCGAGCAAACCAATCTCCGACGCCTTCTTGTAGAGATCGCGCGTAAATTCCCTCACCTCATCCCATTCATCCACATGCGGCATGATTTCCCGATCAACATACCCGCTGAGTGCGGCCCGCCAAGCCCGATGATCTTCCGTGTAATAAGGGCCGTGGTATCGATGGTCAAAATCAAACGGATGTTCTCCGTTATTAAATGCAGGGGCCATGAAATTGATCCTTTTTTATTTTAGTTAGCCAACCCGTTTTGTCGATGGATCTCCCACCCTTTATCATGCCTGTTTTCTCAAATTTACGATACCCCTTCGGATATCAATAGCACACAAAGGGATTTGAAAGCTGACCCATATCACCGTAAGATGGCCGAAAATAACAAGAGCTCCAAATTTGAGAAGGGATACCCCGCTGTGACCCATAGCTGCTTCGACGTTCATATAGAAAATCAGATCGCCCATATCATTCTTAATCGGCCGGAAAAGCGGAATAGCATGATCCCGGCGTTCTGGAACGAACTTCCCGAGATTGTTCGCGATATCGATGAAAATGCGAAGGCAAGGGTGATTGTTATCTCCTCGACCGGACCGCATTTCTCCTCCGGGCTGGATGTTGCTTCCTTCATGCAGGCAGAGATTACTGATCCGGCGGAAAAAAGAGCGGCGGAAATTAGCGCCGGCGCCGCATTTTATGGCGCCGTTAAAAATATGCAACAGACCTTCACCGCATTGCAGGATTGCCGCTTGCCGGTGCTCGCGGCAGTTCAGGGCGGCTGTATCGGCGGCGGTGTCGATCTTATTACTGCCTGCGATATGCGCTATGCCACTGAAGACGCGTTTATCACTATTTTCGAGACCAACATCGGCATGACAGCCGATGTTGGGACATTCCCGCGCATTACGAAAGTGATCGGCGATGGCCTCGCACGGGAACTGGCCTACACAGGGCGCCGGATGCCTGCGGACGAGGCAAAGTCCGCAGGCCTGTTCAATGCTGTCTATAAGGATCAAGAAGCATTGCTTAACGCTGTCATGGAGATGGCCGCAGAAATCGCCAGCAAGGCACCGCTTGCGATTATGGGCTGTAAACGCATGATGAACTATTCACGCGATCACTCCATAGAAGACAGCCTCGATTATATTGCGATCTGGAACGCCAGTATGCTGCAACGGGAAGAGATATTCGAGGCAATGAAGGCCAATGCTGAAAAGCGGCCCGCCGAGTTTGTCGAGCTGCCCCCCATTCGCAAAAACATTGGCTAACCGGTCGGTGACGTGCAGCATTAATAGAGAAAAATGAGAGTGGTGATCCCGACAGAATTGCAAAGGATCACAGTTTTATCAAGTAAATCAAGCTTTCTACCGGGACACAACTGGCGTTTACAGCCTTAATCGGAACAATGGGTTAGAAACCCAAGCGGGACACACCCCGTACAATTCAGCAAACGAAAACCCCAGTGTTCCGGAACTGTTTAGCCGGGATGGGCCACCCCCTCAAATAAGTACCGCCGCCCCTGCGCAAACAGGGAACGGCGGGAATGGAAAGCTGCCAAGCAAATCCGAATTTCAAAGATACAGAATTCTTGCCCTTTCCGCAAGGTTTCCTATTATCGCCCAACATGTCGGATTTGATGACCTGGAGGTGTTCAAATGAGCAGCCTCGACCTTTCCCGGCAACCCTACATGGATTTACCTCAATTCACTTGGTTTAAATCTCAGGGAATTCCAGCATCCTTTCTTGTTGAAATGGCGATGACGGTGCGCGTTGTACACGGTGTTTGCACACCGGATGGATGGCTGGACCTTGATCCAGATGGGCGATCATTTATCACCTTTGAGCAAGACAACGATTGCGTATTTTGGTGCCCTGCAACTGGTGAGCTTACAACATGGCATCATCGTGCCTTCGCACTTGGTGAGGACAATATCGTCAATGCCGGAACATATGCGCTCGACGGGTACCTGACCATTTACCGCGACCCATTGGAATGGCTGCGAGATGAGGGCCGGGGCATTGTGATACTCGACTGGAGTCGAGCTTTCGACATGCTGCGAGATGCGCCGCGTATTTTGTGCGCGGAACAGATCCTTCCCCTTTACAAGAAGCATATGACGCCCCGTCATCTGCCCGAACTTGCAGTGCTGACGACTCCCCGGAGGATCGCAGCATGAATGATATTGTTCCAATCGATGAATACGAGCGCGGCCGGGGCAAAAAGCCTCGCTTCGTCCGAACAAACACCAATTCCATCATGGCTGCGGAATTCGATCCAATACGGTGGACGGTTCATGGCTATGTGCCGGAAGGGTTTTCGGTGCTTGCCGGCCGTCAAAAGCTTGGCAAAACATGGCTTGCAATAGACTGGGCGCTTGCGGTGGCCTGCGGCGGAATAGCAATGGGTAACGTGCCGGTAGATATTGGAAATGTGCTTTATATCGACATGGAGAACGGCCAGCGGCGTATCCAGCGGCGTATCAAAGCCCTCTATCCCAGCGACCAGCGCCGTCCTGATTTATCGAAACTTGAATGGGTCACGGATGCGCCATCGCTCGATAAGGGCTTTATAGACGCATTGGAGGATTGGCGATTATCAGTGGACAATCCCCGGCTTGTCATAATTGACGTGCTTCAACGTATCAAGCCGGTGGGGAATTCTGCCCGCAATAGCTATGAAAACGATTATTCTGCCTGGTCGCCCTTGCAAAAGTGGGCGATGGAAAACGGCATTGCGGTTGTTGGCTTGCACCACACCAAGAAAGGCGGGGCAGATGATCCGCTAGAAGCCCTTTCCGGCTCGAATGGGCTTTCAGCCTGTGCCGATACAACACTGGTCCTGGATAGAGACAGCAACGGCATCACGCTCTATGTACGAGGCCGAGACGTGGACGAAAAGGAAAGCGCCATGTTGTTTTCAGCGGGTATGTGGACAGTGACCGGCGAAGCTGCCGAAGTTCGGCAATCCGGCCAGCGTGGTAACATTCAGGTAACATTGAAAGAGGCGACCGAGCCAATGTCTCCGACTGAGTTGGCAGATGTTACCGGAATGAGCAACGGTAACATTCGCAAGTTGCTTTTCAATATGGCAAAGGCCGGAGAAGTGCAGAAAACCGGGCGCGGGCGCTATATCCACCCCGAAAATCAGCATTTAAATCCCATCCCTAAGACTCCCGGTAACAACGGTAACAACGGTAACATTGACCCTTAGAAAGGGATCGGCCGCAACTGAATGTTACCGTTGTTACCAATGTTACCGCCCCTCAAGGCATTCGATAGGGCCGGGGATCGAATGTCACCTAAGACCGGCACACTGCAACTTAAGGAGCAAGACCATGCTTAATTCACACCAGGAATCCCCTGTCACGGCCCCCAAGCCCATTTTGGATATCGCCAACCGCTATGATGTCCTGTACCTCGATATTTTGAGGCTTCACGGGCTGATAATGGCGGCCCAGCACATCATTGATGACAATCCCTCGCTTCATCAGGCAACGCGAGAATTTGCGGCCTTGCAAGCTGTTATTGAGAGCGCAGATGTCCTCGCCGGGAATATGGGGCGGGAAGGGGGTATTCTGAACGACATGGTGGGCGATCTTGTCGCGACCTGCCATTGTGAGCCATTAGAGACAGGCGATAAGGAGGCAAGCGCCGCCTGAGAGAGTTGCCTCGTTGAGTACAGGGCGCCTTTCGGGGCGCTCTTTTCTTATCCAGTATCTACCCCAAAGCCCTGTTTACATATCGCAGGCTAATGCGGTATTATATTACCTCATTTGGTGAGTAGTGAGTTTGCGTATGGTTTCGATTCTCGAAGGTGAGTTGGCAGAAACAATCAGCGAAGCGTTGGTAGATGCTGACATTCCCTATGACGTGGTTATCACCCGAGAAGTGCCCGGCGATGGCCCCGCATACGACCCCGGCCCACCCACCAGTACAGACTATTCCTGCAAGGGTTTCACCGAAGCATTTGACGCTGACTACATCGCGGGCGGTTTGGTCCAGTCAAGCGATCTCAAGGTTGTGCTGCTCGCCTCAACGCTTGAGATCACACCCGAACTATCCGACAGCGTGACGGTGCGCGGAAAGACTTATTCAATCATCAACATTGCTCCCGACCCGGCGCTTGCCACTATTGCCTTGCAGGTACGCTCATGATGGTCCCAATGGTCAAAAAAGCTGAGAGGGGTGCGAGCGAGGTGCTGCCTTATCCTTTCGCGCTGTGGCGGTCTGGGGGTGCCAAATGAAGGCATCAACAAAGGCAATCCGGTTCCTTGAAAGCCTCGAAATCCCGGAAGGGCCAAGGGCGGGGCAGCGGGTAAAGCTGGCCCCGTTCCAAAAGAAGTTTGTCAAAGGTGCCCTGGCACCGGAAACCAGTGTTGCGGCGCTGAGTATCGGGCGCGGCAATGCGAAAACCGCTTTGTCTGCCGGACTTGCATTGGGATCCTTGCTGGGGAAATGGGATAACCAGCCCCGGCGCGAAATCCTGATCGCGGCCCGGACAAGGGATCAGGCCCGGATCGGCTATGAATTTGCGGCCGGGTTCGCCCGTTCGCTGCCTGACGACATCCAGAAGCAACTCACGTTCCGGCGCTCCCCCCGGCTCGAAATCGAGTTTGAAGGCGATGGCGGCGGGCATGTGATCCGCGCCATTGCAGCGGACGGCAAGACGGCGCTGGGTTCTGCCCCGACATTGGTGTTGATGGATGAACGTGGTCACTGGCCGCTTGACCAGGGTGATGCTCTTGAGCATGCCCTGCTATCCGGTCTTGGCAAGCGCGGCGGCCGCGCCTTGATTATTTCAACCAGCGCCGCCGATGATGCACACCCGTTCTCAGTATGGCTGGACCAGTGCCAGCCCGGCGTCTATCGGCAGGAGCATAGGCCCTCCCCCGGCCTCCCTGCCGATGACGCCCAAAGTCTCTTGCTGGCCAATCCCGGCGCAAAGCATGGCATTGGTGCCAGCCTCGAATGGCTGCAAGCGCAAGCGCGGCGTGCCATTGCACGGGGCGGCTCAACGCTCACCAGCTTCCGGCTCTATAACCGCAATGAGCGCGTAAGTGGGGAAACCCGCGATCTGCTGTTGACCGTTGATGAATGGCTGAATTGCGAGACTTCGGAACTGCCCCCGCGTGAGGGACAGGTGGTTATCGGAATTGATCTTGGCGGCTCTGCATCCATGACGTCAGCGGCATTCTTCTGGCCTGAGACCTGACGCCTCGAAACGCTGGGCACTTTCCCATCCCGGCCGAATTTATTGACTCGCGGGCAGTCTGATGGTGTCGGCGATCGTTATGTTGAAATGCAAAGCCGGGGCGAACTTTCAACCCTTGGCGATCTAACTGTACCGGTGGCGGCATGGCTTGGCGAAGTCATGCGACATGTCGAAGGGCAGCCCGTCGCGGCCCTGACGATGGATCGGTACAAGCAAAGTGAACTTGGCGAGGCCATTGACCGGGCAGGCATTCGGGCGCCGCTGATCTGGCGGGGCTTCGGTTGGAAAGACGGATCTGAAGATGTGGAACGGCTCCGCCGGGCCTGTTTCGACGGCAAGGTGAAGGCCAGCCCATCCTTGCTGCTTCGCTCTGCTTTTGCCGATGCGGTAACGCTTCGCGATCCGGCTAATAACCTGAAACTGGCAAAAGGCCGTTCAACCGGGCGTATTGATGCGGCGGCGGCAACCGTGCTGGCCGTGGCTGAAGGTGCCCGTATCGTTGGCCGACCGGCTCAAAAAGCAAGGGCTGCGCTATGGGTTTGAGAACATACACACGGGCAGGAGCCGCAATATATCGCTCGCCTCGCTGGAAAGCTGTCCGGCTACAGGCAAAACGGCGCGATGGCTGGAAATGCGTAAAATGCAGCGCTGCAGGAAAACTGGAAGTCGATCATATCCAGCCGATCCGAACGCGCCCTGATCTGGCATATGAGCTGGACACTCTGCAAAGCCTTTGCCCGTCCTGCCATACCAAAAAAACACGGATTGAAGTGGGTCTTGACCCGCTCGATCCCGAACGCCAGCGATGGCGTGATCTGGTGCGCAATACGCACCGCAACCCCCAAGCAAAAATTGGAGATATCCCATGCTTGAATCTGTGACTATCAGCCGTCGCCAGTCCGAAATCCGGCAGTCGTTGGCTGAACTTGTGGGCAAGGAAAACCCGACCGAAGATGAAACCCGCTCCATGTCCGAAATGGACAAGGAATATCGTACCAATGAAACCCGGTATCGGGCGGCCCTTGTCGCGGAAGATGAGGAACGCCGGGACGCCAAAGACGATCTGGAAACACGCTCCGATAAGGAATATTCAGAACTGATCGGAAAATTCGAGTTGCGCCAGGTCGCATTGATGCTTGATGAAGGCAAGGCGCTGGAAGGCGCCACGGCTGAAATCGTGCAGGAAATGCGCTCCCATGGTGGCTATCGCGGCATTCCCGTGCCGTGGCAGGCACTCGAAACCCGCGCCGGTGAAACAATCGCCAGCGGCACACCGGACCCGATCCAGACCCGACCGATCATTGACCGGCTATTCCCGGACAGCGTTGCGGCCCGAATGGGTGCGCAGATGATCAATATCGATTCCGGTGCCGTTGAATGGCCGGTAGTGACAAGTTCTGTCGCGGCGGGCTGGGCGGATGGAGAGGCAGCGAATGTTGCCGGTCCTGCGGCCTTCGCCACAACGGACCGTCCTTTGAAGCCTGAGCAAAATCTGGGCGTCCAGATGAAAATCACGCGAAAGACGCTCAAGCAATCCGGTTCCGCGCTGGAACAGGCGGTGCGCCGGGACATGAACAGTGCGATTGCCGTTTCGCTCGATAACGCCATTTTCCTGGGCACCGGTGCGAATGGCCAGCCGCTTGGCGTGATCACCGGACAATCGACGTATGGCATTACGGCAACCGATGCGGCCGCGTTGGCGACCTGGTCTGCGTTCCGCGCCGCAGTCGTGCGGTTCATGACAGCAAATGCCGCCGGTTCCCCCGGCGCTGTCAAGGCGATGATCCGGCCGGAATTGTGGTCACTGCTCGATGATACGTTGATCACAAGCACGGCAGTTTCGGAATATGACCGCCTGTTGAAAAACATTCCCGCCGCCAACATCGCTATGACCACGAATGGGCTTGCTGCGCCGGCGGGTGATCCGCTGGAAACTCAGGCATTGCTCACCACGTCCGCAGGCGGTGTTGCGCCGATCTTTGTCGGCGTCTGGGGCGGCGTCGATCTGATCCGCGATCCTTACTCCGATGCGCAGTCCGGTGGCCTTCGCCGCACGGCATTGACCACGGCGGACGTGACGGTGGCACGGCCCGCACAATTGGAGCTGATCACCGGCCTTGAGCTGGAAGCAGGCTCCTAATGCTCTGGGGCGGCCCGAATGGCGATCTTGAGGTACGCCGCAAAGGTGATGGCGGGGTGCGGCTTTCGGGCCGCTTCCCCTATGGCCAACGTGCGGTTTTATCAGATGGCGGGAGGAATGGCCGCCCGCGTAAAGAGGAAATCGCCTCGCATGCCTTTGCGTACCGGATCGATGACCCGAAAGAGGACATTCACCTTTTGGCAGGGCATTCCTATGACAAGCCCCTGGCAAGCCGGGGGGCAGGAACTTTCGACATTCGCGACACGGCGGAAGCGGTGATTTTCGACGCCACGATCACTGCGGAAATGCAACGTGTCAGCTATGTGCAGGATGCGCTAGCCGGTCTTGCCGCTGGTCTGATCATAGGTTTAAGTCCCGGTTTTAGAATACCGCCTCAGCGGGCCGTCAAAGACGCCGAGAAAATCAGCGAGGAGCCGGATGACGGTTCGCTTGACGAACAAGGCCAGCCAAGGCGCGGGGCGATCATTCGCACTATCACGGCGGCGCTCTTGTACGAGTTTTCGCTTGTGACCCGCCCCGCCTATCCAGAAACCCAGGTTGAAGCCCGCAACTGGTCCCCGGATCGAAGTGTAAAAATACCGCTTGTAGGGCATCCTCTTAATCGGTGGAGGCTTTAAATGGCAGATACCATTCGCCAAAACGAGGCCATTCCAAGCGCCTATCCCGATGCGCCGGACACGCTTTCAACGGCGGCGGCGGCGCTGGATGCCGATTTTATCTGGCAGCGGATCGAAAGCTATATCGCGCACCGCTGGACAGAACGGGATATTGAATGGATTGTAGAAGGTCCGGGGATCTGGAATCCGTCCTTAACTCCGGCAACGATCAGCACGGTTGAAATCTGGCAAGCAAATGCCTGGGCGACGGTATCGCTCGATCCATCCCCATTTGGCGGCTATGAGCTGCCCGGATGCGGTCCCTACCGGATCGCCGGGACCGTGGGCGGTGGCGACGTGCCAGCGGCTGTTGTCGAAGCCTTCAGGCGTCTTGCTGAATACATGGCCGGGAAAGCCGGGAAACCGGGCGCCAGCTCCGAACGGATAGGGGCTGGTTCCATCTCACTATCTCATAGGCGCTCGCCGTCATGGATGGCCGAAGCGATGCAAAACAGTGGCGCGGGTGATTTACTCCGCTCATATCGGAGGGCGTGACCATGTGGCCGTTTAATCGCAAGCCAAAAGAGGAAACTCGATCCGCCGGTTCTGGCTTTACGGCTGAAATCATGAGCGCCCGCGAAAGTTACATTGCCGGGCGGCGCGGCATTGCCGAATTGACGGCAACGGCGCAAAGCTGCGTATCACTCTGGGAGGGTGCATTTGCCCTGGCGGACGTGTCCGGAACCGACATGCTGGACCGGCGCTCTCTCGCCCTTGTGGCGCGTTCTTTGGCCTTGCGGGGCGAGGCTGTATTCCTGATACGCGAAACCGGCCTTGTGCCTTGTGCAGATTGGGATCTGCGCACCCGTGATGGAAAGCCTACCGCCTATCGCGTGAGCATTTCCGAAGCGGGCGGCGGAAGGACAGAAACGGCTTTGGCCGGAGAAGTCCTGCATATCCGTATCGGCTGCGACCCGGTTGCACCATATTACGGCACTGCGCCTTTGAAGCGGGCGAGCCTCACGGCGGGAATGCTTCATGCCGTTGAAAGCGCCCTTGCCGAAGTCTTTGAATTTGGCCCCCTGGGCAGCTCTATCGTGCCATTTCCTGAATCCCCTGAAACTGACCTTGAAAGCATCGGGCGCGGGTTCCGGGGCCGTCGCGGACGGGTGCTATTGCGGGAATCAGTGAACGTGTCGGCAGCGGGCGGACCTGCCCCGCAAGCGGACTGGCGGCCGCAATCGGTATCCCCTGATCTTGAAAAGTCGATGACAACGGAAACACTGGCGGCGGCGCGTGAATCGGTCTGCGGCGTGTTTGGCGTCCTGCCGTCGCTATTTGTCGCTCAGGCTCAAGGCCCGCTTGTGCGGGAAGCCCAAAGGCACCTTGCAGGCTGGACCTTGCAACCTATTGCCATGTTGCTTGCTGAGGAAGCCAGTACCAAGCTGGGCAGCGAAATTATGATTGATGTAATGCGGCCCCTTCAGGCGTTTGACGCTGGCGGTCGCGCCCGTGCTATGGCGACGATCCTTGAGGCGCTTGGAAAAGCCAAGGAATCGGGCCTTGCGCCGGGGGATGTAAACGCGGCTCTCACGCTGGTCAACTGGGGTGATGATGACAAGGTGGCATAGGTTGGTCAGCCTGCGCGCGGCTGAATAGCTTTTTGTCGATACCGGCTTCGGCGAGGGTGGCTTTGGGCTCTACCGGGCCGGACTTGGACCCGGTAGCCTGATATGGCCGCCCGCCAGTTGCCAGCCCCACCGTCTCTTTCTGATCAAAATTTGTCTTGACTGGAATATATATGTCTAGTAGATTTTGCGAAACTTGGAGGTCACAATGGCTATACGGCTCACTCTTTCTCAGATCATTGAACTTTCCGGTGGGAACCCCCGCCGAATGAAACAATGGGCTAACGAAGGCGTGTTTCTACCTATCGAAGAAGAGCGGCCAAGCCGCGCAGCACGCAACTATTCAATTTCGGAAGCTGCCTTGGCTTGTATCATTACAAGGTTGGATCAATTTAATATATCAACCGCAACGCTCAAAGAAATCGCCGCTTCATTACGAAGCATATATGAAGTGCCAAAAGATTATGGTTTTATGAATGCCACTGAGGGTGATCTGTTTTGGAGGCAAGAAATTCTTTCAAAGCCCTCCAAAAATGAAAAATCTACGCCGGAGGGGCGCAAAAAAAATAAACTCCCTACCGGCAATCCATCGGGGCTTTCTTCAGATGAGTTGCATAGGATCCATAACTGGGTGTTGCTCGAAAAGGCGCGTGAGGGTCAGGAATTTCAGCTATCTCTTTCCGTTTCAGAAAGCGGCAGCTGGACGTATTGGCTAGACAATGCGCTAAAGAGTGAGGATGGAGTAGAAATATTCATCGTTCTCAATCTGCATCAAATTCTTTCAGTTCTCCGGTAGACAATGCCTAGCCCCCGCTCCCCTTCCATGCCTACTAAGCGCCAGATTGAGGAAGCCTATCAGGTTGCCCGTGAACTGTGTCCAGGTATCCGCATAAAAGGCGTAGGGCCAGATGGCGTGATCTTTGATTATCCCGAGAAGGGCGCCGCAAGTGACGACTGGCAGGGCAAGCCGTTCTCAGGTGATACGCCATGAAAAAACTCCCCTACCTGCGCTCTAAGCACCGCCGGGGCCGCTGGGTTGATACCTACCGCCGGGGCGACGTAGAGCGCTCACTGGGTGTCCACGGGCTGCACCCGTCTGACCCTAAAGTAATGGCGGCGTGGGCGGCTGAACATGCCCGTTGGCAGGACATGCCCCCGAACACGAAAACACCGGATGCAGGCACCTTTGCATGGGCGCTGGACCTCTACACCTCTGGCGATAAGAAATGGGCCAAGTATTCTGAAAGCACCAAAAGCAATCGCTCTGCGATCTTCGAACGCTATCGCGCGGCTCAGGGCAACCGGCCTGTCATATCAATCACAAGCCAAGCGATTGAGCAGGCATTATATGCAAAAGGTGGCTGGGCTGCGGTGAATGAGTATAAGGCCCTCAAGCCTGTCTTTGAACACCTGCGCCGCCTGAACTTCATTCCAAAAAACCCCATGGCTGGCATCGAATTAGACAGACCAAAAATTGAAGGTTTTCCGGTTGCCGATGCTGACGATATTGCAGCATTCCAAAAGCGTTGGCCTGTTGGCACCCGTGAGCGCCTCATTTTCGATCTGGCGCTTTACACCGGCGCGGCTCGTGTCGATCTTGTGAAGCTCGGCAGGTCTAATATCATAGCTGACCTGCTGATCTACGCGCGCCAGAAAAGTGGTGTC
>CALEMG010000301.1 GCA_937910835.1 uncultured Alphaproteobacteria bacterium
GTGGCTTGCCCGTTTCGAAGATCGGTTCGGCGCACGGCCGGTGGAGTGGCATTCGGACCTGAGCCAGTCAATACGCCGCCGCAACTGGCGTGCGGTAATAGATGGGCGTGCCGACATTGTCGTCGGCGCCAGATCTGCATTGTTTTTGCCGTTTATGAAACTCGGGCTCAGCGTTGTGGATGAGGAACATGAAACCTCCTTCAAGCAGGATGAAGGCGTGCCTTACAATGCGCGGGATATGGCCGTGGAGCGCGGTAAGATAGGCGGCTTCCCCGTTGTGCTCGCGTCGGCGACACCATCACTTGAAAGTATGATAAATGCTCGCTCCGGAAAATATGAGCATCTCCAACTGCCGTCCCGTTATGGCGGGGCGACGCTTCCAAACGTAAACATTGTTGATCTCAAGCAGCACAAGCTGGGGTCACAGCGCTGGATATCGGATCCGCTTCGCGAGGCGATGGAAGAAACTTTGTCCAAGGGGCAGCAGACTATGCGGTTTTTAAATCGGCGCGGCTATGCACCGCTAACCCTTTGCGATACATGTGGCCACCGATTGCAATGCCCGCACTGCAGTGCTTGGCTGGTGGAGCATCGTTTGATGAAGCGTCTACAATGCCATCATTGCGGATTTACAACTGTGCTTCCCAAAAGCTGTAGTGAATGTGGCGCTGAGGAAAGCTTCAAGGCTTGCGGGCCAGGCATTGAGCGGCTGGTTGAAGAGGCCGAAGCCCTTTTTCCGGATCGTCGGATCGCAATGATGGCGAGTGACACGATATCAAGCCCACGCGCAGCAGCGGAATTCGTGGCAGCGATGGACCGAGGGGAGATTGAAATCCTGATCGGGACGCAGATCGTCGCGAAGGGGTATCACTTCCCAAACCTGACCTTGGTTGGAATTGTCGATGCGGACTTGGGTCTTGCGGGCGGGGACCTCCGGGCGGCCGAGCGAACCTATCAGCTTTTGTCCCAGGTCACCGGGCGCGCTGGGCGCGAATCCAGTACCGGCAAAGTGTATCTACAGTCCTATCTTCCGGAGCATCCGGTTATCGAGGCGATTGCCCGACAGGAGGGAGAGGCATTTTTAAGCTGGAGGCGGAGGGGCGGGAGAGCGCCGGAATGCCCCCTTATGGCCGGCTGGCAGCGCTGATTCTATCTGGTGCAAATGCCGAATCAGTGGCCAGTTTTGCGTTCGAACTGGCGAGACAGGCGCCGGTGGGCGAGAAAATTGCCGTGCTGGGACCGGCGCCGGCGCCATTGTCCATGATCCGGGGGCGGCATCGCTACCGATTTTTGATCAAATGCACAAAAGATATTCATATTCAGTCAGTTCTCGGAAAATGGCTGCAAGGGCGCAAAGTTCCGAATAATATCCGGCTGCAGATTGATATAGACCCGTATAATTTCATGTAAAAATGGGTTTTTCTGGAGAGCTGGGCCGCAAAATAGAAATTTTGGTGAATAAACTGGTGTGCAGCATATTGCCACCCGGATTTCCCTGTGCTAATAACCCCGTGCCTTGACGATGGGGACCTGAAAGGGTGTTCATAACGGGAGGGGGATTTCAATTTTGTTGGACGTATTTCGCGTCTTTTTTCAGTCCTGGGGATCGTTTCTTGTCAGCTGAGAACATAACAGTTTCCGGTATCGCGGGTCGTTATGCAACGGCTCTGTTTGATTTGGCTGTTTCGGCCAAAGAACTTGATGCCGTCGCCGGTGACCTGGCGACACTCAAATCAATGATGGATGATAATAAAGATCTCGCCCGTCTTGTTAAAAGCCCGATTATCAGTCGCGCTGACCAAGCCCGCGCGATGGGCGCTGTCCTTGAAAAGCTAGGTGTTGGTGATCTTGTCCGTCGGTTCATTGGAACCGTCGCGCAGAACCGCCGGCTTTTTGCGCTGCCTGGTATGATTGGGGCTTATAATCAATTGCTTGCGGCTGAACGTGGTGAGGTTGTTGCCCGTGTAAGCTCCGCTAAGAAACTCAGCGAAAGTCAGCTGAGCGCTGTGTCAGCGGCTCTTAAATCTGCCATCGGCAGTGATGTTAGTCTCGAATCGGATGTCGATGAGAGCCTAATCGGGGGCCTGGTAATAAAGGTTGGTTCACGTATGGTCGATAATTCGATCCGGACTAAACTTCAGAATCTTAAGTTTGCGATGAAAGGGGTTGGGTGATGGACATCCGCGCCGCAGAAATTTCCGAAATTCTTAAACAACAGATTGCGGGTTTTGACACGCAAGCTGAAGTCTCAGAAGTTGGCCAAGTGCTTTCCGTCGGTGACGGTGTGGCCCGTGTATATGGTCTGGACAATATTCAGGCCGGTGAAATGGTCGAATTTCCAGGCGGTATTAAGGGGCTGGCCCTGAACCTCGAAACCGACAATGTCGGTGTCGTGATTTTCGGTTCCGACCGGGACATCCGCGAAGGCGATACGGTTAAGCGGACGGGCGCGATTGTTGAAACCGGCGTCGGCAAGGGTTAGCTGGGAAGTGTTGTTGACGGGCTTGGCAACCCTATCGATGGTAAGGGTCCGATTGACGCCGTCGAAACCCGCCGGGTTGACGTCAAGGCGCCGGGCATCATGCCGCGTAAATCCGTGCATGAGCCGATGATGACGGGTCTGAAAGCTATCGACAGCCTCGTGCCGGTTGGACGTGGCCAACGTGAGTTGATCATTGGTGATCGCCAGACTGGGAAGACGGCTGTTGCAGTTGACGCCATCCTCAACCAGAAATCTGTCAACGCCGGAGACGACGAAAGCAAGAAGCTTTATTGCGTCTATGTGGTGATCGGGCAGAAGCGCTCTACTGTTGCGCAAGTGGTGAAAACGCTTGAAGAAAACGGCGCGCTTGAATATTCCATCGTCGTTGCCGCAACGGCGTCGGATCCGGCGCCGCTGCAGTATCTTGCCCCCTTTACCGGTTGTGCCATGGCGGAATATTTCCGCGATAATGGCATGCACTCCCTGATCATTTATGATGACTTGTCGAAACAGGCCGTTGCCTATCGTCAGATGTCCCTGCTGCTTCGCCGTCCGCCAGGGCGTGAAGCCTATCCGGGTGACGTTTTCTACCTTCATTCTCGCTTGCTGGAGCGTTCCGCTAAGCTGAATGAAGACAACGGCTCCGGCTCAATGACCGCCCTGCCGGTTATTGAAACACAGGCTGGTGACGTGTCGGCCTATATTCCGACGAACGTGATCTCCATTACGGACGGTCAGATCTTCCTGGAAACGGAACTTTTCTATCAGGGCATTCGTCCCGCTATTAATGTTGGTCTGTCGGTATCTCGTGTGGGTTCATCCGCACAGACGAAGGCCATGAAGCAGGTTTCTGGGTCTATCAAGCTGGAGCTCGCGCAGTATCGTGAAATGGCGGCCTTCGCCCAGTTCGGTTCTGATCTTGATGCGGCGACGCAGCGCTTGTTGGCACGTGGTGCGCGCCTGACTGAGTTGTTGAAGCAGCCGCAGTATAGCCCGCTAACCATGGAAGAGCAGGTCGTTGTGATCTTCGCCGGTGTGCGGGGTTATCTAGATGGCATCGCAGTCGGTCAGATTGGCGATTTTGAAAAGCAGCTTCTCTCTGAAATGCACGCCAAGCACCAGGATATTCTTGATGCCATCCTGAAGGAAAGCGCGCTGTCCAGTGAAAGCGAAGCGAAGTTGAATGATATTCTTGACGGCTTCTCGAAGACGTTTGCGTAAAAATTGAGCTTAGGAAAGGGATAGCCGTAACATGGCGAACCTTAAGGAACTCAAAAATCGGATCGGTAGCGTTAAATCAACGCAGAAGATCACCAAAGCCATGAAGATGGTGGCGGCGGCAAAGCTCCGTCATGCGGAAGAAGCCGCGAATGCTGCGCGCCCCTATGCTGAACGTATGGACGGCATGATGGCATCACTTGCGAGCGGTATGGTTGGTCGTGACGATGCGCCGAAGCTACTAGCGGGTACGGGAGCTGACCAGCGGCACCTGATTATTGCCGCAACCGGCGAACGCGGTCTTTGCGGCGGGTTCAACAACTCGATTGCCAAAGCAGTTTCGCAAAAGGTCGATCAGCTTGTTGCAGCGGGCAAGGATGTCAAAATCCTCTGTGTTGGTAAGAAAGGGCGCGATGCCCTTAAACGGAAATACGGACATCTGATAATTGATCTGGTGGATCTTTCCGGTTCCAAGCGGATCGGGTTCAGCGACGCATTGCCGATTGCCCAGCGTATCCTGAGTATGTTCGATGCCGGTGAATTTGACGTCTGCACGATTTTTTACGCGAAGTTTATTTCGGTCATGACACAAGAAGTTCAGGGACAGCAGATCATTCCTGCATCTGTTCCTGAAAGTGCTGCGGCGGAGCCAAGTGACGTTGTTTACGAATATGAGCCGGATGAGGAGGAAATTCTCGCAGAATTGCTGCCTCGAAATCTGTCAGTGCAGATATTCCGGGCGCTTCTCGAAAACTCCGCCTCTGAACAAGGCGCGCGTATGTCGGCGATGGAAAACGCAACACGTAATGCCGGGGAAATGATCGATAAATTGACCCTGCAATATAACCGTGAACGTCAGGCGGCGATCACGAGCGAACTAATTGAAATTATCTCCGGTGCGGAAGCTCTCTAGCTTTTCCTCCGATTGTTAAGAACTGAAGTGACCCTGTAGGGAGCATGAAAATGGCAAAGAATGTCGGCAAAATCACCCAGGTATTGGGCGCCGTCGTGGACGTACAATTTGAT
>CALEMG010000302.1 GCA_937910835.1 uncultured Alphaproteobacteria bacterium
GCAGGCTGGGTACCATCTTATTTATCTTATCAACACCCATATCGATATTCCCTTTTCCAGTTTTTTAGTTCGTATGCGAGTTCAGCATATTGCGCGCAATGACTAGCTGCTGAATTTGCGTTGTTCCTTCATAAAGGCGCAGCAGGCGGACATCCCGGTAAAAGCGTTCGACCTTATATTCCGCCATATAGCCTGCGCCACCGTGGATCTGCACCGCCCGGTCCGCAATTTTCCCGGCTGCTTCCGTTGTGAACATCTTGCAGCAGGCCGCCAGCATCGAGATGTCTTCATTATTATCATATTTCCGCGCAGCATCCAATGTCATTGCCTTGCCAGCGAAAAGCTCCGCCTGACTGTCGGCAAGTAGGGCCTGCACCAGCTGGAATTCACCGATCACAGTCCCGAACTGCTTGCGCTCGGCTGCATAATTAAGTGCTTCTTGCAAAATGCGCTCTGAAATACCGGTCGAAACGGAACTCAAATGCAAACGCCCGCGATCCAGCACCTTCATGGCGGTGTAAAACCCCTTCCCTTCAACGCCGCCGAGCAACGCAGACGCGGGAATGCGCGCATCCTCAAAAATAACATCACTTGTCTTCGTGCACCGCTGACCCATTTTCTCGTCCGCCTTGGCAATCGTTACGCCCGGCACACCAGGATCTACAAGAAAGGCAGAAATGCCTGCTGCGCCTTTTTTCTCGGGATCAGTGCGGGCCATTACTGTCAACATACCCGCTCGCAGCGCGTTAGTGATATAGCGCTTTGTCCCGTTCAGTACATAATCATCTCCGTCCCGGACCGCGACAGTGCGCAAAGAAGCTGCATCTGAGCCGGCTTCCGGCTCCGTCAGGCAAAAAGAGGACATAATCTCACCGGAGGCGAGCCGCGGCAGATACTGTTTCTTTTGTTCTTCTGTTCCTGTCATGACGAGGCCTTGGCTGCCGATGCCAACCGTCGTCCCGATCACCGAACGAAACGCCAGAGATGCTTTGCAAAGCTCATGTATGATATGACACTCTTGCGCCATGCTCAGGCCTAGCCCGCCATATGCCTCCGGGATAGAGAGACCGAAAAGACCCAATTCCCGCATTTCCTGAATAATTTCTTCGGGCACGTCATTCGTTTCTTCCACCGTATCTTCCGCAGGAACGAGCTTTTCGCGCACGAATCGGGCAACTGCATCTTTCATTAATTCAAATGTCTCGGCATCCAGAGCCATCTTATATCCTTCTACTTTCTTATTATTATTTAGGTTTAATTTTAGTCGAGCCCGCACATTACCTCAACGCTTCTCGCCAAGCTGACGAGACGGGGCCCAACTTCTTCCCGCAGAGTCGCTTCTGTTACCAGATAAGCGGAGCCTCCGCAATTAAAGGCAACGATATCGCCGGTTGAATTATCACGAGCCACGGCACCGACTGCATGAAAGCTTGACTGCCAGTCGCCTATAGAGAGGCAATATCCGAAATCTGCATAGTCCTTCTCAGCCCGTTCAATCCCCTTTTTTATCTTCGGCCATTCTTCAGCAGATTTCCGCCGGACATGATCGAGGAGAAAATTTTTCTCTCCATCCGGCAGTTTGCAAAGAAAGGCCCGACCAATCGCTGTAGTCGCCATTGGCATGATTGAACCAACCTCTAACCGAAGCGTACTTTCATCGCCACCGCGAGCTGTTTCGACATACATCATGTTCAGCTGTACGCGCGTCGCAAGAGCGACCCCCAAACCCACCTGCTTTGCAAGATCATGCATCAGGGGGCGAGACAACAATCGGAGTTTATTGTTAGCAAGATAGGTATACCCGAGGGAAAGAACCGCTGGTGAGGGTTCATATTTGCCGACACTCTTTCGATAAGTCAGGAACCCAAGCTGCAGTAAGGTACTTGTCAAGCGCGAAACAGTAGATCTCGGCAGCTCCGTCCTCTTGGCAAGCTCATTATTTCCGAGGGGTCCTTCACCCGGGCGAAAGGCCTGTAAAATCTCTAGACCACGCGCTAAAGATGTAACGAAATGTCGACTATTATCGGGTGTCGATATACCCCCAACGAATGTTTTCTCTTCCAGCATCTTCCAACAACAGTAAAAAAGGGATTTCTCGCGAAAAAAACTTGCAGAACTCTATTCCACTATGCAGAATACGGCCCTATTAGAAAACAAAAAAAATCCAACTCAAGTTTTCTTTAGGGAGACAATAATGAAAATAAGTACAAGCTTATGCGCTGTGGCAGCAGCGTTTGCTTTTTCGACTGCCGCATTTGCTGACGACGTAAAGCTTCCAGGCACACTTGCATGGAGCGCTTATAACACAGGCACTACCGGTTATAACCAGTCCGTCGCAATTGGTAAGGCGCTAAAAGACAAATATGGTGTTGATCTTCGGGTTGTTCCGGGTAAGAACGATATCTCACGCATGGGTCCATTGCGGTCAGATAAGGTTCAGTTCATTGCCAACGGTGCTGGCACCTTCTATGCCTCTGAAGGTGTTTTTAACTTTGCGGTGTCGAGCTGGGGCCCTCAAAGAGTTCAACTGCTAATGTCGGCCACCTCTGATGCAAATCTTTCGGTTGGTGTCGCAGCGGATACCGGTGTCAAGACATTCCAGGATCTTAAAGGCAAGCGCGTCGGCGTGGTACGCAGTTCTCCTGCACTCACAATCGGAACTCAGGCAATTATCGCATTTGGTGGCCTGACCTTCGATGATGTTGAAGTCGTGGAATTTGGCGGCTATGGCGCGATGTGGAAAGGCATGATTTCCGGCCAGATCGACGCAGCTTTTGCTTCTACCGCTTCCGGACCAACCAAGCAGCTTGAAGCGTCACCTCGGGGCATTTACTGGCCTCCGACTCCGGCAGCGGACAAGGAAGGCTGGGCACGCATTCAAAGTATCGCGCCTTATATCGTTCCACACACTGCCATATTGGGCACGGGGATCATTTCCAAGGAAACGCCGCATGATGGCGCCGCATACCCCTATCCAATCCTGATTACCCGCGCGGACCAGGATCCTGACCTTGTATATTCAATGGTGAAAGCTGTTCACTCTGAGTATGACAACTACAAGGATGCTCTCCCGGCTATGACTGGCTGGGCCATTGAAAACCAGACTTTTGAATGGGCGGTTCCCTATCATCTGTCGGCGGTAAAATACTGGAAAGAAATCGGCGTCTGGACGGACGACATGGAAGCTCATAACAATTTGATGATTAAACGTCAGGATGTTCTGGCCGACGCATGGGCAACCATGAAAGACAAAGACCTTGATGGCGATGCCTTCAAGGAAGAATGGATGAAAGTCCGTGCAGCTGCTCTTAAAGCTGCCGACATGAACCCGATTTTCTAATAGTCCCTTACTTGTAGATTTCTAAATGGAAACCAAAAAACAAGAAGACGGAGCGGTGGCGCCGCCAGAAGTAGCGCGCCACCGTAACCTTTCTTTCGGGTGGCGGGTGATCGTTATTGCGATCACCGTCATCGTTACCACGCTTGCTGTCAATCAGCTGTTTAATGCTGGATTCCTTGTCGGGCATACATGGCTCGACAACGAGTATCAGTATGCATTGTTTGGATTGCTGGTACCAATCGTGTTCCTGATTTTCCCGGCGACAAGCAAATCCTCCAGAGATCATGTTCCCTGGTACGACATACTGTTTGCCCTGGTCACCTTCGGCCTGCTGGTATTTTTCTTTATGAACGCCGCAGAAATTGTAGACAACGGATGGGAAATGGGCGCCCCAGACCACATCGTCACACTTGGCATGATTCTCTGGCTTCTGGTTCTTGAAGGGACAAGACGTGCCGGGGGCACTGCCCTGTTCGTGATCGTGGTTATCATTTCACTCTATCCGCTTTATGCCGATGTCATGCCGGGCCCGATTTCTGGCCTTGGTAGCACGCTCGCGGATACAACGGCCTATCATGTCTTAAGCGCGGAGAGTATGCTCGGCATACCGATGCAGGCGCTTGCGAATCTGGTGATCGGCTTTCTTATCTTCGGCGTCGCCCTCACGCAGACCGGTGGCGGAAAGTTCTTTATTGACCTTGCGTTTGCGGCCCTTGGGCATGTACGTGGCGGTCCGGCAAAGGTTGCTATTTTCTCATCCGGCCTGATGGGTTCGATGAGCGGTAGTGTGATTTCAAACGTCATCACGACCGGCGTCATGACCATTCCCGCGATGCGCAAAACCGGATTTCGGCCATCCTATGCCGCCGGTGTAGAGGCCTGCGCGTCGACGGGCGGCGTTCTCATGCCACCGATCATGGGTTCGACCGCCTTCATCATGGCGGTGTTCCTGAATATTCCCTATATCACCATCGCTGTGGCGGCAATCATTCCGTCCGTACTCTACTACCTCGCGCTATTCATCCAGATCGATGCCTATGCGGCACGGAACAACATGCCGGGTCTGCCCCGCGATCAGCTACCAAAACTTGGGGAAACCTTCCGTAAGGGGTGGCATTTTATCGCCGTGTTCGTCCTGCTCATCGTCATGCTTGTTTATTTGAAGCAGGAAGTGCTCGCACCGTTCTATGCAACTGCATTGCTGATCGTCATCAACCAGCTGTTTTCCTCCAACCGATGGGGAATGAAGGAATTCTGGGAATTTCTTCTGGCAACCGGCAAGCTTCTTGCCGAGATTGCAGGCATTCTGGTCGGTGTTGGCTTGATTGTGGGTGCGCTGTCCATCACCGGCATGGCGGGCACACTGGTCAATGACCTGATCTTTATGGCAGGCGGTAATATTCTTGTTCTTCTGCTGATGGGTGCGCTTACAAGCTTCATAATGGGTATCGGCATGACTGTGACTGCCGCTTACATCTTCCTTGCCATTGTCCTTGCACCAGCGCTTGTGCAAGGCGGCCTGGACCCGATGTCAGTGCATCTGTTCATCCTGTATTGGGGCATGGTTTCTTTCATCACGCCACCTGTTGCTCTGGGTGCCTTTGCGGCAGCGTCCATTGCGAGCGCCAATCCTATGCGCACAGGTTTCGAGGCAATGCGGTTGGGATCGATCATCTATTTCGTTCCCTTCTTCTTCGTTCTCGATCCGGCCTTTATTTTCCGCGGGGAGTTGAGCCAGACAGCCATTCTGTTCGTCTCGGCTGTGGCGGGTGTTATCCTGGTCGCTAGTTCACTGCAAGGATATCTCATATGGATTGGCAATCTGCACCGCCATCCCATACTTGGCTGGCCGATCAGGGCGCTTATTCTTATCGGTGGCCTTGCCTTGGCGACTCCGGGCGGAAGCGCGCTTATCCCATATAGCAATCTGGAATTGGCCCTCTTCGCGCTGATCACGGCCGGGTCAGCTGCGGCGGTCGCGTTCATGATTGAACGGCGTGCGAAAGCAACAGCAGTAATCTAGATAGAGACCTGAGCAAAAAACGCCCGCCTGGATTTCCCGGCGGGCGTTTTTTATTTAATATCCTTTAAAATCACCAGAGCCTTCTTGCGCTTGCGATGCCACATTGGCCATCGTATGTTGCAGCCGGAAAACTTATCTAACGGGAACGGTGGCTTATATGAGACGCGGATTGACAGTCGCAATGATCGGGATCGTCATACTTTTCTGCGTGGCAATCGTCACCGTCTATCTTTCAATTGGATCTGTTATCACAGCGACCGTTGAGAACTACGGATCTGCCATCACACAAACCAAGGTCACTTTGCGAGAGACGGAGTTCTCCCCGACGACGGGTGAGGCTGAGTTGCTCGACCTCACAGTTGCAAGCCCCGCATCGTATAAAGCTCAGCCTGCCTTCATGACACCGCGCATTAAGATGCAGATCGATCCGCAAACCGTAAATAGCGAGACCATCGTCATTAAGCGTATGGAGATCGAAGCACCTGAGATTACCTATGAAATTACAAAATCCGGCGATAACTTACGCGCCATTCGCGTCCATATCAAAGAAGCTATAGCCGTTGAGGCACAGGGCCTCTATCCGACAGACCGCCCTGGGCCGCCGAAAAAATTTGCCATTAATGATCTATATATAACGAATGCCGTCGTCATTGTTCAGGCGGAGGAACTGGTCGGCAAGAAAGCAACGGCGGTATTGGATAATATCCACCTTGAAAATTTGGGCCGAGAGGAAAATGGGCTCTATCCGGCCGCGCTAATCGAAAAGATATATGGACCACTCCTTCAGACAATCGCCCTTGCCGCGCTTTCGACCGACCTTAACCTTTCCGACCAGGCGCTCAATATCCTTCGCGGTGCGAGCGATGAAACCGAAGAAGTGATTAATCGGATACGAAATCTCCTCGAAAAATAAAGTTGCCGCCTACTGTTGAAGCGGGCATAACAGGCATTGTAACAACTGTTTGTTAGGACCAGCCCGTGACTGAAAATACACGCGTACGCGAGGAAGGTCTCCACCGGAGCGATAACCGCCGACAGGAATTGATGGCGGCGGCAGCGCATCTGTTTAATCAGCGCGGATATGACGCCACGTCAATGCGGGATATTGCCCGCGAAGCTGGCATGCTGGCGGGATCGATGTATTACCATTTTTCCTCTAAAGAGGACTTGATCGTCGCGACCTATGAAGAGGGAAAGCGCCTCATCAGCACGGCGGTGCTGGAGGCAACCGACGGAGTGGAGGATCCTTGGGAGCGACTAACCCAGGCAGCAATCGCCCATATGAATACCTTATTCGGCGGCAACAACTTCTCCATCCTATTATGCGCCGACATATCCCGGACGGCACCAACTTTAAGAAGCCGTCTTATCGAAATACGGGACAGCTACGACAAGCTCTTCATGGATTTGATTGAGGATTTGCCACTTCCGGACAATATCGACAAAGGATTACTGCGCCTGAGCTTACTGGGATCACTCAACTGGTCTACCAGTTGGTATCGTCCCGGCGGCCAGACACCAGCACAAATCGGCGCCTTTTTTGTGAGAGTTATGAGAGATGGCTTGGCTTGAGTGCAAGAGAAACCAATTTAACACTGAATTTTTGTGAATAAATAATTTTACAGCACAAGTAAGAAAATAGTGTTGCGTTCCGATCAAAATCCCCTATATCTAAAACCAATGTAATAGCTATGATGCGCTAAAAACAGCTATATACGTGATAGTGGCAGATTAACGTCCAACAAACTGTTGTTGTTACAGCAAATGGTGATATAGGCCGTTGATTGCTGGTTCGATATATGGCTAAACTAAAGGCATTGATGGGGTTTGGAGCAAAGACCTCCCCTCTTTTGCTTAACGCGGGTAAGAAAGTTGAACGAATTAAAAATCAAGACGGACCCGGCGGCAAGGAAAGAAATTTCCTCTGTCGTCATTCGGTTCGCGGGTGATTCTGGTGACGGAATACAAATTACCGGTAGCCGGTTTACCGATACAACTGCATTGGCCGGTAACGATCTCGCCACCTTTCCAGATTTCCCGGCAGAGATTAGAGCGCCGGTCGGGACGACCTTCGGAGTCTCCGCTTTTCAAATCAATTTCGGCTCTCGGCGGATTGAAACGGCGGGGGATGATCCCGACGTTCTTGTCGCCCTAAACCCAGCCGCCCTGATGGTGAACCTTGCCCGGTTGAAACCGGGGGGAACGATCATCATCGACAGCGGCACCTTTACCGACCGGAATCTTAAAAAGGCCGGATATCTTGAGAACCCGCTCGAAGATGCCTCGCTTGAGGCCTATGCAGTTCTAGATATCAATATTACAAAGCTGGTGCTGGAGGCCGTTAAGGAATTTGGCCTGTCACAGAAGGAGGGCCTGCGTTGTAAAAACTTCTGGGTTCTTGGTCTGGTCTACTGGATCTATGGCCGTGACCGAAGTGATACGGTCGACTGGCTAAAGCGTAAGTTCGCGAAGCGCCCCGAAATCGCCGATGCTAATATTGCCGCTCTGAACGCCGGTAATATTTACGGTGAAGCTTCGGAAATTGGCGGCCTGACACAACTTTATGCGATCCCGGCGGCGACGATGCCACATGGGCTTTACCGCACAGTTACGGGAGGTGAAGCGCTGGCGTGGGGTCTGGTCGCAGGTGCAGAGCTTGCGAACTTAAAAATATTCTTTGGATCCTATCCAATTACACCAGCCTCCCCTGTCCTGCATGCTTTGGCAAGGATGAAGCAGTTTGGCGTGAAGACATTTCAGGCCGAAGATGAAATTGCCGCAATTTGCTCGGCGATTGGTGCGTCCTACGCCGGCTCACTAGGCATTACCTCATCATCTGGTCCCGGCATTGCCTTGAAAGGTGAGGCCATCGGCCTTGCCATCTCGACGGAACTTCCCCTGATCATCGTGAACTCACAGCGTGCAGGGCCATCAACTGGCTTGCCCACGAAAACGGAACAATCAGACCTTTATCAGGCGGTGTACGGCCGCAACGGTGATGCGCCGCTTGTCGTGCTGGCGACACATGGTCCGGCGGACTGCTTCGAGGTTGCCATTGAAGCCTGCCGCCTAGCCACGAAATATATGTCTCCTGTTATGCTGCTGACTGTCGGGTATATCGGTATTGCA
>CALEMG010000303.1 GCA_937910835.1 uncultured Alphaproteobacteria bacterium
ACGCGTGCTGAACACACGGATCAGCCCCTATTATCAACATGACTTTGGCGGCTATGCGACCGGTATCGCTCGCTATACTCACAGCATGGTTACCTTTACCGACACAAATTCCGATATTGCCTCGTCGGAACCGTCGGATACACAAACCAACCGGGTTGACCTCAGCCTGCTGAGCGGACGCGCGTTTTCCCGGACGAAATGGGCCGCGGAAGCCTTCGCTCTCGCCAACCAGGTAAATGACGGAGATGATCTCAAACGCGCCACCTTCAAGGGTTCGGGCCAGATGCCGATCAATCGGTATGTTGCTCTGCTCGCATCGGCGGGCTGGGATGAATTCGACGGTGAGAACATCGATAACGATCAAATCAGCGGGGCCTTTTATAGTGGCGGTGTGCGCCTGACACCGGGGCCAAGAACTGATTTGAGCGTTCAGGTCGGCCATCGCTTTGGCGGCGGCATCGTGGATGCGGATCTGACTTATCTGATCTCCAGCGAAGCAAGCCTGACCGCCGGATATAATGTAGATGTCGCTGGCTCCGGCGGAGACGCTTTTGCCAATACCGCCGTTCTGGACACCAATGGCCGTCTTTCCAACCCGAATTATTTCCCGGGTGGCTACGCGGACGCCATCACCAAGACCAAAACCGCATCCATTGGACTGACCGGGGAAAAGGGTCGCAATACATACTCAGCTACCGCCAGCTATATCACTCGCGATTTCTTGAGCGATGGTACGGATGAAGAAGTAGTTTCCTTTGACGGTAGTTACTCTAGACAGTTGTCGCGCCGACTTGAATGGTCTCTGCTCGGCGGATATGCTGAAATCCTGGACTCACAGGTTACAGGCGGCAAGGAAACGGCCTATTACGGGCAGACCGGTGTTAATTACCAGTTCTCAGCTACTCTGATCGGGACGATTTCTTACGGCTACTACAATCGTGATGCCGAAACCGATACTGACGATCTTCGGGAAAACACGGTTTCCATTTCTGTTCGGAAAGAATTTTAAGCTTTACACACTGCCTGGAGCAAATGTGCGGTTAAACCGCCAGAATGCTTCAGGCAGTGTGCGTTATCTTAACCGTGCGAGCGCAGCTTCTTGGCAATCAGCTTTGCAAGCTCCTTGTCATGGATGACAAGCGCCGGTTGCTCTTCCTCCACTTCCTCTTTTGACTGAACCGGCAGGCGGCGCGTATCTTCGGCCCCTTTCGGCGCGCCGACATCAAAAATACCATGAGTCTGCTTGTCGCGGATCACTTCATCGACTATGCCGCCGTCGATTTCAGGCGCCATCCGTGCAAACCCATATACCAGACAGGTATCGGCGAGAATATTGATAATCCGGGGAATGCCCCGGCTTGCTTCGAACAGCTTTTCGCAGGCGTCCATGGTGAACAATGGCAAGTCGCGCCCCGCAATGGAAAGACGGTGCTTGATATAGGCGTTGATATCTTCTGCGGTCAATGGCGCAAGATGAAAGTCCGAGGCGATACGCTGCGCGAACTGGGTTAGTTCCGGCGCCTGCAGCAATCCTTTCAACTGCGTCTGACCTACCAGGATCAATTGCAGGAGCTGATCATTATCAGCATTGATATTGGAAAGAAGGCGCAGCTGTTCCAAAAGCTTAGGGCCTAGATTCTGCGCCTCATCAACGATCAGGATCGTCCGGCGCCCCTCCGCATATTCGCGGATCAAGAATTGTTGTAACTCATCATGCAGGCCGACATGGGATTTCCCTTCATACGCCTGACCAAAGGCCATCAGAACCCATTGTAGTAAGTCCCCATCCTGAATATTGGATACCAGACCGACGGTGAAGTCCTCATCAAGCCGATCAAGAAGATGACGGATAAGCGTTGTCTTCCCGCAACCGATTTCGCCGGTAACAACCGTAAAACCCGCCCGGTTCATCACGCCATATTCAAGCATCGAATAGGCAAGGGAATGGCTGTGCCCCCAATAGAGATAATTCGGGTCGGGCAGGATAGAAAAGGGTTTCTGGTCCAGACCGTAAAATTCTCTATACATCTATATCTGCCTTCACCAATAGTACCGGATTAATAAAAAATATCACTTCAAACTAGTTAGTTTTGGGAATTGCACGCAACTCCGAGAGCGTCTTTTCCGCATCCTTAATCTGTGAAAACGGTTGCGTCTTGCCCAGCGTTACCGCTTGGTCAAGTTCCCTGATCGCATTATTGCGATTCCCTTCCGCCTTGTAGGCCATCCCGAGATGATAACGGAGAATTGCTACATTCGGTTCTTTATCAACAGCGCTTCGGAGCAGCGGGGTAGCCATATTATACTCGCCCAGCCGATAATGAAGCCAGCCTAATGTGTCCTGAAAATACGGAACTTTCGAGTTCCGAAAGCGTTTCGCCAAGGTGTAGGCCCACTGCAATTCATCTTCATTCTCTGCATGCTCCGCAACCAGGCTGGCGAGGTTGTTAACCACAATCTCCGAGTTCGGCCTCTCTTCAAGTAGCTTCTCATAAATCTCAATAGCAGCGGAATAGTCACCGTCGGATTCATAAACACCCGCCTGGATCATATTGAGCATAAACCCATACGGTATCACCTTCAGCCCTTCACTCAGCACCTCCTCGGCATCTTTCTTTTTACCGGTCGCCAAAAAATGCTTTGCAAGGATGATGTAACCCGCCTCTTCCTGCGGATCGCCAGCAATGGCATCCCGGATCAACTTCACTGCCGCGTCCGGCTCGTTCTTGCGGAGCTTGATTTCAGCCAGAAGTCTGCTGGCGAGATAGTTGCTCTGGCTGCTAGTGAGAACATTGCTGAGGAAAGCTTCCGCCTTTTCGACATCGCCATCCCGAAGATATGCCTGAACCAGCGACTGCATCGCCTGCCCGGCTTCTGGCGTTACTTCATAAGCCTTCTCGAATGCACTCCGGCTCTCTTCAAGGTTTTGCAAGCCTGCTAATGCCGCTCCGCTTATCTGATATCCCGCTGAATCAGCTGCATTCAGCGCCTGCAGTCGCTCCGCCAGCTCTTCCGCCGCGACCCAGTCTTGCTTTCTAAGCTTGATCTCGGCCAGTAATTTCAGGATGTCCGCTTCGTTCGGGTTCTTCACCGCAAGCTTTTCAAGCCGTCGATCTGCCCGCCCTAATTCCCCATGACGAATAAAAAACTGGGCATAGACCATACCGACACGGGGCGACTCATTACTGAACCGGTACGCAGCAGCAAAGCGATCCTCTGCCAGTTCCAGACTGCCATTGATTTCATGGGCCTTGGCAAGCAGCAGGGCGGCGCGGGCGGACCGTGGTTGCTGCCATATAGAGGAGCGCAGATTTGCAATGGCCGCGTCTATCTCGCCCGCATCGATTAGCAGCGCACCGATAAGGATCAGCGCATCAGTGTTGGTCGGATCGATGTCCAAGACAATCTGGGTCAGGTTTTCCGCTTCCTCGAAATCGCCGCGGGTGAAATGAAGTTGCGCCAGCTTGTTTCTGGCGATGATCTCATCTTCAACCGTTCGCGCCCGGTCAATGATAGAGCCTAGGATAACCATCGCCCGCTCATCATCATTACCGGCCTCCGCCAACGCCGCTAGCGCAAAACGATAATCAACAACATCTGGATATTTCTCGATCAACTGCTCTAACTCGAGAGCGGCGGCATCATCGCCTTTCGCCGACTTAACGAACCGGACCACATCCAGATTAGCGGTGACGTCTTCCGGGCTTTCCATTGCAATCCTGCGGATTTCTTTTTCTGCTTCTTCCTGCCGGCCAATTTTCAGATAGAAGCGGACAAGGCTCATACGAAAAGCCGCATTCTCCGGGTTGCCAGCGATGAGCTGCGAGAACACGTCAATAATTTCTTCTGACCGGTCAAGATTCTCCAGCGCGCGGATTTTAACGACCTGCAGCTGAGCATTGTTCTTGTTGTGCACAAGGCCATCATCAAGAATTTTAACAGCGGCGGCAGGATCCCCCATGGAGAGCTTTTCCGCTGAAAGAATAAGGATTGCATCAATGTTTGACGGGTCAATTTCGAGCGCCTTTTCCGCAGCTGCGATGGCGCCTGTCTTATCGCCCAAACGGAACATGACAGCAGATTTCAGGGCCAGAGATTCAGAATTATCCGGCGCGAGCTCCATGACGAGGTCGCTGGTTTCCAGCGCATCCTCCAATTTTCCCGACAGCAGCATAATCTTGCCATAGCGCACCTGCGCCTTCAGATGCTTCGGGTCAATTTCGATTGCCTTAAGGATATCGCCTGCATATTTCCGCCAGTCCCCTTCGCTCTCCTCTACGAGAGCGAGGCCGTACCAGCCATCTGCGTAATTTTCCTTAAGTTGCAGGGCATTACGAAACTCAATGCCCGCCTTAACATAATTGCCCTGTTCGACAAAGGCCATTCCGGCGGCGAAGTGAGCCTGCGCCTTTTCCTCCGGCGTGTCACAGGCAGCGAGGGTGAAAAGGACGATCGCCAATGCGACGACACTTGTCAGTCGTGACTTAAAACACGCAAATTTACTTCCAAGCGCCATTTTCTAACCTTCTATCCCTTTTTCTCATATAACCGGCTTATCAATACTACACATATATGCAGCGAATTGTGGCTTCAAATGCTCATTTTCATAGCACAGCCGCAAATACCATCAAACGGCGAGAAAGACAAAACCTGCCGCCCGGATAACCTAGGTTGCCATAACGATCCAATTTATCTCAGATTTCTCAAAATATGCTTAATGATCCGTTCAGTATTAGCGGTGTTCACATATTCTTCGGTGCCCGTCCATCATATATAAAACTGCGGAGGGCCTGAATGAGCTGCGGTTCCGCAAACTCGCTAGCCGCCTCATCGATTTTTGAAGGGGGATTGGCGAGCAGACCGTCAAGAACCGTGCCGAGCTCGGTCTCGTCATTTGCGACGTAAATTCCGCTTCGCCGGGCGAATTGCTCCGCCGTTGCAATCTGGTGATCGTTGCGGGTTTCTTTAAACGCGCCTTTACGCGGCATGATCAACAACGGCTTCTTCATTGTCAGCGCGGTAATGATCGTGCCCATACCGGCGTGAGCGACAATCAGGTCAGCCTCCTCGAACCGGCTTTTGAAGCTATCAGGATCAAGAAAACTCTGCCAGGCGAAGTTCCGGGGTTTATACCCCTCCTCACCCAGTTCTGCGACCTGTGCAAATATATCTTTATAACCCGATTCCAACGCCCAGTTATCGAGCCCCTTGATCAGACGGTCAAAACGAAGTTCATGGCCGACAGTTACGAAAATCATACAACTGACCCCTTAAATTCCGGACCCTTTTTACCATTTTCGCCACCCGCCAGATGCTCCCACTGCGTAAGCCAGAGGTCGGCGCAACCGCCCGCTTTCTGACCGGACAGAGATAGCGCTCCGGCATTGGCGATGCTGTCCACCCAGATTGTGCGCGCACCCATCAGCTTCCCAATTTTGAAGGCGAAGAAGCCCGCCGCCGCTCCGGTCGAAACAATGACATCGGGTCGTTCGCGGATCAGGATCATCAATATTCCGGCCAATTGCCGTAAAAGTCGGAACTTCTGCCACCGGTTGGCATCCACCACACGATAAAAACGGGGCGTTGATTGTCCGCGGCGCTCTGCATCGGCCACCAAATCCTCCCGATAGCCATCCATTGTGGTGACGTAAACGGCATCACAATCATCCCATGCCGCGCGTAACCGCTGCAGCTGAACCCAGTGGCCGCCCGCCGAGGAAATCGCCAGTATTTTCGGTTTCTCAGACATGAATACTCGTTCTCTTTACTGCTAAAATCTACGTCAGGCGTTCTGCTGAAGCTGGCCGAATGTCCGAACAGAGAAATTCTCCGCTTTCGCCATTTCAAGTAGCTGCCTCGTCGCCTCCAGTACAAACCTGTTCCGGTCTTTGTTGGTCTTGCGCTCAAAATCATGCAGAAGAACGACGCCGCCACCTGCGTTCTTCACAGTTTCGGCCAGTTTTTCGGGTGGAATGGTTTCCGGGCAGGTATCCGTTGAATCAATGGTCCACCATGCCATGCGGCGACCTTTCAGCAACGTTTGCAGCAGCGTTGCAAGAGTAATCTTTCCATTTGGCGGCCGGAAATAGGTAATTTCGACATCGTTCCGATTAAGGCAATCTACTCCCGCCTCTATGTCATTTGCGACTTTCCAGGGAAGATCTTTCCACGCGTTCAAATGCGCGTAGGAATGGCTGCCGATTTCATGCCCGTTCGCGGCAATTTTCGGCACCACCTCCGAATTACTATCGGCCTGCACCCCGAGCACAAAAAAGGTGGCCGGCGCGTTATACTCAGCCAGTAATTCGAGAAGCTCCGGAGTAAAATTCGCACTCGGCCCGTCGTCATAGGTCAGTACAACCGTGTTGGATGCACGGCATTGCGCCTCCAGATTTCTGACATTGACGCGCCTGTACAGATAGGGAAGCACAATCCAGAATCCCAAAGCGGCAAGTATCACCAGACCAAGCGTAATTACTGCAAGCATTCCTGAACCCTGATAAGTTAGTCTCGTTCTCTGACGTTAAGCTTCAATATAGGTAACAGAATCTCGATAATTAGTTAATTTGTTTAAAATTGCATCGCCACAATTACTTTTAGCCAAGCGAAATTCATTTTTCGCAACAGGATTTTAATTAAATTCGGCAATAGTTTTCCCTACCCGATGGCGATTAACGGAAAGCCATTCTGAATTTCCGTTACAATATGTATGTTATTTGTCTAGGATCTGGAGTTTATGAGCCTTTCATCGCAACAGAATACAGAGTTGGCAGAGACGCCCACAGTTTCGATTATCGTCATCAGCTATAATACATGTGAAATGACGCTGAAGGCCCTTGAAACGACTTTTGCGGAAACCCGGGAAACACCGTTCGAGGTTATCGTAATCGACAATGCATCAACGGATGGATCGGCCGAAGCTCTCACTGAACAATATGCGGATAAGGCAAAGGTTATGTGCCTGGATGAAAATCTTGGCTTTGCCGCCGCCAATAATCTTGCCGCAAAGGATGCGACGGGCGAATTTCTGCTGCTGCTCAACCCGGATACAGAAGTGCTCAACGGTGCAATCGATAAATTGATGGCCTTCGCAGAAACCTATCCGGAGGCGGGTATTTGGGGCGGACGTACCCTGTTCGCCGACATGAGCCTCAACCCGACGTCCTGCTGGACGAACATGAGTATCTGGAGCCTTACGAGCCAGGCGCTTGGTTTCTCTTCCATGTTCCGCAATTCCAGCTTCTTCAACCCGGAAGGCATGGGCAGCTGGGACCGGGAAGGTATCCGGCAGGTTGATGTCGTCACCGGGTGTTTTTTCCTTATCCGGCGGGATTTCTGGAACAGCCTCGGCGGGTTCGACAAGGCTTTTTTCATGTATGCGGAAGAGGCGGACCTCTGCGCCCGCGCGGCCAAGGCCGGGGCGAAACCCATGGTCACATCGGAGGCAACGATCATTCATCATGGCGGCGCGTCAGAAACGGTTCAGTCCGACAAGCTTGTGCGCCTAATCAAAGCAAAAATGACGCTTATATATAAGCACTTTCCGGCGGCAACACGCGGATTAGCCATGTGGTTGATGAAACTCTGGCCGCTGTCGCGCTATCTGGCGCATCTCATTCTCAGCAAGATTGGACGCCATAGTTCAAAAGAGTCGGTGGCGGTCTGGAAGAGCGTCTGGGACCGGCGGAATATTTGGACAGATGTGAGCGATTAGAGTCTCCGTCAGACCACGGAATCGAAATTACAAAGAATTTGTGTTAGGCCTGCACTATAATAAAGGCAATCTAAGAAACAACAGGGCGACAGGAACGTGCAGTTTCGACATCTGATATTTTCACTCACCGCGATGGTATGTGCCTCCGCAAACCTTGCCTTTGCGCAGGATCTGTTTGTCGATTTCGAAAATGGCAAGGACAGTAATAGCGGCGTCACGAGAGAGGCGCCATGGCGACATGCACCGGGCGATGTGAACGCAGGATCGAAAGCAGGCAGCTACAAACTCCGGCCCGGTGACGTCGTCAACTTCAGAGGTGGCGTTGAGTATCTGGGAAGCATCACCGTACCGGCCGGCGGTTCAGACTCCCAACCTGTCATCTATAGAGGCAATGGTTGGGGAGAGGATCGCGCCATCTTAAGCGGCGCCAAAGAGCTGAAGGCGTCCTTCACGCCCTGCGCCTCTGCCAGCGACTGCCATAACAATCCCAACTGGGAAAAGCTATTCAAATCCAGCCTGGAAGAAGACGTCAATCCGTTTACACCTATGTTCCTCTCCAACGAGCGGGTATGGATCGCGCGGGAGCCAAATCAGCCGGACCCGTTCTGGTTTGACGATTATGAGCATTACAATGTGGTCGGTGGGGATGATAATCGCTCTGTCATGGGCGCGGACTATATCACCCTCGATAGCGGTCTCGATAACACGGACGAACAGAATTGGCGGAACGCGAGGATCGCGGTCTGGATGACGCCCAACCTGGTCTTGCTGACGGAAGTTACCGGAATT
>CALEMG010000304.1 GCA_937910835.1 uncultured Alphaproteobacteria bacterium
CTGCGGGCGCGTGTTCTTGAAGCCGGAGAAGAAATTGGAGGAACCTGGTACTGGAACAGATATCCCGGTGCACGTTGTGACGTCGAGAGTATGCAATATTCTTTCTCTTTTTCTGATGAAATTCAGCAGGAATGGAAATGGAAAGAGCTCTATGCCCCGCAAGCGGAAATATTGAGCTATATAAATTTCGTCGCCGATCGGCTAAATCTGCGCAATGACATTCAACTCAGTACCCGCGTTACTGCCGCGACCTTTGACAGTTCCGATAATCGCTGGACAGTTGAAACGAACGTGGGCGACGCCTTTTCAGCTCAGTACCTGATTATGGCGACGGGATGCTTGTCCATTCCGCTCGATCCAAAAATCAAGGGCATCAATGATTTCGAGGGGGTCCTTCTCCGGACATCAAACTGGCCGAAGGACGGCGTTGACCTTTCGGGAAAGCGGGTTGGCATTATCGGTACCGGCTCTTCGTCCATTCAAGCTGTCCCACATCTCGCTCAGCAGGCAGACCAACTCTATGTTTTTCAGCGAACCCCGAACTACAGTATTCCGGCGCAAAACCGGCCGATGGATAGCGCCTATGAGCATGACTGGAAGGATAATTATGCCGAGCGACGGAAGCTTGCCAAAAGGACACGCAATAACACCTTGAACAATGCAGGACCCAAGTCCGGCACTGAATTTTCCCGTGAGGAGCTTGAAAAAGAATTCGAAAAGCGTTGGCAGGCTGGCGGCATTGGTTTCATGTATACCTGCTCCGATATCACTAGCAATGAAGATGTCAACGAGATCGCGGCTGATTTCGTTCGAAATAAAATCCGGAAAATCGTCAAGGATCCAAAAAAAGCGGATATCCTTATTCCCCGCGATTACCCAATCGGGGCGAAACGAATATGCGTTGATACGGAGTATTTCGAGACATTCAATCGAGATAATGTCACGCCCGTTGATATTAAAAGCAATCCCATCGAGAAGATTTCGAAGAACGGAGTTGTGCTTTCGAACGGCGATACTTTCGATCTCGATACGCTCATCCTGGCGACAGGATTTGACGCTATGACGGGGGCATTGCTGCGGATTAATATTTCTGGAAGAAACGGAATAAAGCTCGCCGATGAATGGGCGGCCGGACCGAAAACCTATTTCGGGATCGCCATTTCAGGATTTCCCAACATGTTTACGATAACCGGACCGGGAAGTCCGTCCGTGTTCACCAATATGGTGACCTCGATCGAACAACATGTCGACTGGATTGTCGACTGCATGACGCATTTGCAGGATCAGGGAAAACAAACAATCGAAGCGATGCCGGATGCGCAGGAGAACTGGACAGCACATGGCAATGAAATTGCCAGCACAACAATTTTTTACTCTGCAGCGTCCTGGTATGTTGGAGCGAATGTCGAGGGAAAACCTCGCATCTTCATGCCCTACATCGGGGGGGCTGACAATTACATTGATAAGCTCACCGAAATGACTGCAGAGGGGTATCGTGGGTTTGAAATTTCATAACTTTTATTATCGGGGCGCCACTGTGGCCAGAATTCTGGGCAGTCATTCAAATAGAGGAACGACGAAAATAGGGAGCTGGTGAAGATGCTTCGATATTTAAATATAGGATGGGAGGGAGTTGATTATGTTATCTAAGGCCGATAACGAAGCGTTGGTGCGAGTTGCCGCCGGAACGCCAATGGGCAACCTGTTTCGTCTGTACTGGATGCCCTTTCTGCCTTCCAGTGATCTCGAAGCCGACGGTCAGCCGCAACGAGTTAGGCTGCTTGGTGAGGATCTGGTCGCTTTTCGTGGTTCGGATGGAGTGGTCGGTCTCGTTGATCACGCCTGTCCGCATCGCGGCGCGCCGATGGTGTTGGGGCGTAATGAAGACTGCGGCCTTCGCTGTGTCTACCATGGCTGGAAATTTGATGCTTCCGGCGCCATTCTCGATATGCCGGCCGAACCTGAAGGTAGCCGGTTTAAGGAAAAGCTCAAGATCAAAGCTTATCCCTGTCAGGAGCGAAACGGTGTGATCTGGACCTATATGGGAGCAGATGCATCTGCCGCGCCGCCGTTGCCGAACCTAGAATGGAACTTGGTTCCAGTAGAAAATGTCGTCGTAACATTTAGGGTGCAGGAATGTAACTGGTTGCAGGCGCTGGAAGGTGAAATTGACTCTGCACATGCGCCCATCTTACATGGTCGTGTCGATACAGGCGGGTCCATTGACAAATGGGTTGCAACCAGAGACCTGCGGCCTACCTTCGAATGCGCGGTTCAGGATTTTGGTGTTAGCATCGCATCGCGCCGGATTTTCGACGAAAATACTCTATATTGGCGGGTCAATCAGTTTGTCATGCCCTTTTTTACTCTTGTCCCGCCGCAATCTAATTATCCGGAATTGAGTGGTCATGCATGGGTACCGATTGACGATGAGAATACTCTTTGCATCATGTTTTCTTATCATCCCAATCAACCGATGTATAAAAAATCGCGTGAACTGTTTCTTGAAGGGCATCGTGGACGTGAAACCGGGCATGCCAGCCGGCATGCCTACAAACCGGCTAGTCCAATGGTGCCCTATGCCAAATACCGCACCAAATACAATTTTGAAAATGGATACGGGTTTGATTATGAGAGTCAGCAATCGACCTGGTTCTCGGGGTTGCCGGGCCTATGGGTTCAGGATGCCGCCTGTCAGTCAGGTGTTGCTCCGATTTACGACAGAAGTCAGGAGCATTTGGGACTGAGCGATTCCGGCATCACAAAGACGCGTCGGTTTTTGCTTGAAAACCTTCGCGCATACCGTGATCGCTCTGTGATGCCAAAACGCATGGAGGACCCGGATCTCTATATGGTTCGGGCCATTTCGATCAAACTCGACAAAGAGGCGTCCTGGACTGAAATGGGAGGCCCGTACATGAAAGCATGTGTTGGAAAGGGATTCGGATATGATTTGTAGAGATGATATTTTCAACGCTCAGATCAGACGCGAATAACTTAGAACTGGCGAATGTGGCAAACACGATATTCTCTAATCTTTGAGTATATGTCCCTGCTTGGCAAATAATTTTCCTTGCTATTGTTTTTAGGTAGCATGGATAAAGATATAACAAAAATAGATATTTACATGTCATCTAGAGGCACTGTCAGAGTAAAATGACGATGCACAGCATGAGTATGGGCTCTTCTCTTTTCCCTCCAGTTCCCGAACCTGCCGGTAGCGTGCATCACGTATACGCGTCCACGTGCCATCATACTCAAGGCGGTTGAAACAGGAATGGACCGTGCTTCTGAGAAAAATAAAAATCAGTATTGACTGTATTTTTATTTTATATTACCGTCTCCTGATAAATTCTGAAAAGGGGAGATCGATAATGACTAACTTTACAGCCACCTTTTATACGAAAAAGCCTGTTTGGCTGAACTTACTATGCGCGGTGTCTGTTGCAGCTATCGCATTAACAGGAGGCACTGCCAATGCCGAGGAAAAATTCAACCTTGCGAACGCCTATGGCGCGACCAGTATTCACGCTGAAGGTAATGTTGTTTTTGCCGAAGCTTTGGCTGAAGCCTCAGGCAAGGATATCATCGTGACGGTGCATCCGGGTGGCTCACTGGGGTATAAGTCAGCAGATCACTTTGATGCCGTGAGCGATGGCGCAGTAGATATAGCGGATACGCCCGCCAACTTTCTTGGTGGTATCGATCCGTTTATGCTGTTGTCCTCCATGCCGTTTTTAGTGAATTCCGTCGACGAGGCGAAAATCCTTCTGGAAATCGCCAAGCCTGAGTATGAGAAAATTCTCGAAGCAAACGGTCAGAAATTGCTTTATGCGTCTCCATGGCCCGCATCCGGTATCTGGGCGAAAGAGCCAATTAAGAGCGCTGCCGATCTCGCAAATTTAAAAATCCGCACTTTCGACCCAAATGGTACAAAAGCTCTGAAGGCGATCAATGCCGCGCCAATCCAGCTTGCATGGGCCGACGTGGTTCCGCAGTTGGCAACAGGTGGTATTGATGCTGTTCTGACTTCCGCTGAGGGGGGCGTTTCGCAAAAATTCGTCGAGCACACACCGTACTTCACGGAAATCAACTTCGCGCTTCCGCTAATTCTCGTTCATATGAATAAGGAAGCCTTTGATAACCTTTCTGCTGATCAGCAGAAAATGGTGATGGACGCTGCGGCGATTGCCTTCGACCGGAACTGGGCCGAAGTGGTTGGGCGGACAACCCGTAACTATGATCTTGTCAAGAAAAGTGGCGGGAGTGTCGTGACAGAAGGCACGGATATGTTGCTTGTTGATCTGTCTAAAGCTGGTGACGTCATCCTCGAAGAATGGCTTGAGAAAACCGGTGACCGCGGGGCTGCTGCTATCGCAACCTTCCGTGCCAAAACTGGTCGAAAATAATGCTCCTGAATAAGCTTCGGCGGTTCGCCGCCGAAGGCCATGTTTTAGGGGTGCGGAAGGGTGCTTCCTTTCTGACCATCAAGCGCGCTGGGAGGGTGTTGTGCTAGGCAAATTTATTGACAAACTGAGTATGATAGCCGCCGTTATTGCCTGTGTCATTCTGATCGCCATGACGATAATGATACTCTACGAAATCATTCTTCGAAGCTTCTTTGCCTCCTCCACTTATGTCCTTGACGAATTTGTCGGGTATGGTGAGGCCGTCATGACCTTTATGTCCTTTGCGTTGGCGCTGCGTGATGGCATTTTCATTCGGGTTAATCTGGTGACTGCCAATGTAGGGCCGAAGGTACGGCGCGCACTTGAAGTTGCCTCCTGTGCCGTTGGTACGGTGCTTTTCAGCTTTTTGGGCTTCTACATTCTGAAGCTTGCCGTCCGAAATTTTGAACGCGGGGCTGTGAGTAATTCACTGGCCGAAACACCGCTATGGATCCCGCAGGGGCTTGTTTTTATTGGTGTTTCTTTGTTGGTGCTGCAATTTTTTGCACTTACCGTTCGCTTTAGCATGGGCGCGCCAATCATCGACAAGCACGAAGAGCTATAGGGGGCGGCATGACAGAATTATTAGCAGGTTTTATCGTCTTAATGCTGATTTTCTTTTATCTGGGCATTGGTGTCTGGGTGTTTATCGGCTTGCTTCTTGTTTCCGTAACGGTTCAGATTTTTGTTCTGGATATGTCATTTGCCAAAATTGGCGCCATTGCTTCCAGTATCATGTTGCGATCATCGTCTTCGTGGGAACTGGCGGCGATTCCAATGTTCATCTGGATGGGGGATATTATCTTTAGAACGGATATATCCATGCGGCTATTCCGCGGATTGACACCGTTGGTAAACCGGATCCCTGGGCGTTTGCTACATGTAAATATCGTCGGTTGTACGTTGTTTGCCGCAGTGAGCGGGTCGAGCACTGCGACGGCGGTAACAGTGGGAAAAATCTCGCTGGAGGAGCTTTCTAAGCGTTATTACGATCCGCTGATCTCAGTTGGATCCTTGGCCGGGGCGGGGAGCCTAGGACTTTTGATTCCGCCATCAATTGTCATGATTGTATATGGCATTCTAGCGGAGGTCTCTATAGTCCAACTTTTTGCTGCCGGGGTTTTTCCGGGGCTGATGATTGCGGCACTGTACTCAGCCTATATCGCCGGTGCCGTTAAATTTAAACCCTCCCTCGTTCCGGATGAGGGTGTGGAAAGGCGACCTTTCTCCATGAGCGATGTAAAGGATCTCTCGCCCATCCTTATTCTGATTGCCGTGGTACTCGGATCTATTTATTCAGGCCTTGCTACGCCATCCGAGGCGGCGGCCATTGGTGTGACTGTGGCGTTGTTGTTGTCTCTTGTGACGAAACAGCTGACTTTGAATCTTTTCACAGAATCCATCATGAGCTCAGTCAAGATGTCGGCCATGGTGGTCTCACTGGTGGTGGCTGCGGCGTTGTTGTCGACAACAATGGGTTATCTGCACTTGCCGCAGAAGATTGCAGCCAGTATCGCCGAGCTTGATTTGTCGCCTTACGCTTTGATGGCCATTCTGGCGGCATTTTATGTTCTGCTTGGTCTGTTTCTGGAAGGCATTTCCATCACAGTGATGAGTTTGCCGATCACCTTGCCATTGGTTATACAGGCCGGATTTGATCCAATGTGGTTC
Organism: uncultured Alphaproteobacteria bacterium; assembly: GCA_937910835.1. Classification (GTDB taxonomy): domain Bacteria; phylum Pseudomonadota; class Alphaproteobacteria; order Sneathiellales; family Sneathiellaceae; genus Sneathiella. The sequence goes on from CALEMG010000304.1 coordinate 6,120, forward strand.
GGCGTTTTCCTGATCCTGATGGTAGAACTGGCAACGATAACGCCGCCAGTGGGGTTCAACCTTTTCGTATTGCAAGGGCTGACCAATATGCCTATCGGCAAGATTGCGAAGGCAGCGGCGCCGTTCTTTGTCTTGCTGGTTGTTGGGGTCGTCATTTTGACAATCTTCCCGCAAATTGCACTTTGGCTTCCACAGCATATTGCCGGGAAATCATGATGATGCCGGCGCAACAGGATTTACCGATTCACGAAGCTGCGGCTCTCGCCCGAAGTGTAGCGATGGCCACAGATCCGCAAGAGGTCTGGAAGCGTGCGGAAATCGCCTTCGACCGGCTTATTGGACATCGGATGTTCACGGTGTTGCGTTATGAAGAAGACAGTGGCCGGGTTTGGCGTATTTATACGAATAACCCGACGGACTATCCGGTGGGCGGG
>CALEMG010000305.1 GCA_937910835.1 uncultured Alphaproteobacteria bacterium
AAACCAGAATGATGGCAATACCTTGTGCCGTCCTATCGGGTTTCGCCTCTTCTGGCATAGCGCTTTTTATGGCGCTTTTAACGGTACGCGGAGCAGCATGCCGAATTCCTCGGCGAAATTGACCGAAACGCGGGCATGGACCTTGCCCTGCCGGTCATAAAAACGCCCCTTGTTGCCGATGGGGAAGACGCCTTCATGCCAGATATTCGGGTGAATATAGAGCCCCTTCGTGCCGTCGCAATAGAAGGAGACGAAATCCTCCGGCTGCACGTCATCGCCCGGGAGCGCGAGCGGTACCATGAACGGTGTGCCGTCCAGCGAATAAAAAAGCTGTCCGCCGTCGGGATGGTAGTTCGCATGCCAGAGCAGCACCTGCTCCTGCTCCTGCGTAGCGACCTTGCTGTTCGCCTCTTCCGGATCGCGGGACCAGCCGAGGACATAGGTATCCTCGACCGCGTTATTGCGGCCCCAGAGTACGTCGCCCTCCCACCAGAATTCAAATATGCCCTCCGCCGTGCCGCCCTGATTACCCGTTCCCTCATCAACCTTTCGGGTGCCGGAGGTGGGCCAGGTGACAATCTCGATCGGGAAATTCTCGTAATCCTCGACCAGGCAGCCATAGCCCTTCAGCGTCTCGTCCGAGGCAACAATGACCGGTACATCAAGAAGGGGAAGCTCAGGGGGGATATCCGGGTTGAGAAAATCCGGGGCCGCGGCGGTTTCAGAAGAAAGCATCAGCGCATACCTTGTCTGTTTTTTTTGCGATTAAGCCACAGGAAATGAAAAAAGGGAAGGTTTCCCGTTGTTTTTCCTCTTAGTTCTCAGCGGGAAGGTACTTCCAATTAGGTGACCCCCGCCCGATCGATTATCGCATGTAGCAGGACATTGCACCCGGCGGCGAGATCCTCCGGCGTTGCCTCCTCCGCCTCGTTATGGCTGATGCCATTTTCGCAAGGAACGAAAATCATGCCCGTTGGTGCCACGCGGGAGATATAGCAGGCGTCATGACCAGCGCCGGAGATAATATCCATATGGGAGAAGCCAGCCGTCTCCGCGCCGTTTCGAACTGCCTTCACGCAGTTCTCGTCAAAGACAACCGGCGGGGAGTACCAGATTTCCTCAAAATCCATCTCGAAGCCGCCGTCCGTCGCGGTTTTTGTTGCGAAGGCCCGCAGTTCCGCGTCCATCTTGCTCAAAATTTCGTCCTTGGGGTGGCGGAAATCGATGGTGAAGAACACCTGCCCCGGAATTGTGTTGCGCGAATTCGGGCGCGACTCGATCATGCCGACCGTCGCGCAGGCGAAGGGCTGGTTATCAAGGCCGATGCGGTTCACCTCGGTGATGATTTTCGATGCCGCGACAAGCGCGTCTTTACGCTGCGCCATCGGGGTCGGGCCGGCGTGGGCCTCCTGTCCGGTGATAGTTACTTCATACCAACGCTGGCCTTGCGCGCCCATAACGACGCCGATTGTCTTCTCCTCATGTTCCAGGATCGGGCCCTGCTCGATATGCGCCTCGAAAAAGGCCTTGATCTCACGGCCCCCGACCTCCTCCGTTCCCGCATAGCCAATGCGCTGCAATTCCTCGCCCATCGTCTTGCCATCAACATCCGCGCGGGACAGGCCATAGTCGAGATCGAACGCGCCCGCGAACACACCGGAGGCAACCATCGCCGGGGCAAAGCGCGAGCCTTCCTCATTCGTCCAGACGGCAACTTCCACCGGATGCTCTGTTTTCACATCAAAATCATTAAGTGTGCGGAGCACTTCCAGCCCGGCCAGCACGCCGTAAACCCCGTCATATTTTCCGCCCGTCGGCTGGGTATCGAGATGTGATCCCATCATCACCGGCGGCAGGTCATCGCGCGTGCCCTCGCGACGGGCAAAGATATTTCCCATCTTATCCACCTTTATGGTGCAACCAATATCGCTGCACCATAATGAGAACAGGTCCCGCCCCTCTTTGTCGAGATCGGTCAGCGCAAGGCGGCAGCACCCCCCCTTCTCCGTGGCGCCAATCTTAGCCATCTCCATCAGGCTGTCCCACAGGCGGTCGCTTTTGACAGTCATATTTTGCATGATTTTTATCCCTCTGCCCGGCCCTGTTTTGCAAGGATGATTACAGGTGGGATAAATCTTGTCTAGGACTTCTTTTTCCTAACTCTCCGCAATTTTTCCTATTATTATCATCGGCTTTTGTCCGCGCTCTTTTTACGGATTTACTGACTGACGCATAAACTTTAAACTTTTCATAGAGAATAAAAGCATAATTTGTCATGTATTCCTCGCCCTCAACGGCATGCCAGAAGAATAACCTAATTCCCGGTCCTTTTTCTACGAATTGGGCATGTTGTAAAATGTCTTTAAAGGCTTCATGAGCTGCTTCATCCGAGACATGATAGCTCTCGATTTCAGTATCATCTTCAATATAGTTACCAATCTCGCATAAATGTATTCCTCTAACCCACGATAGAACAAGCTGTTCCAATGCGTCCGCAGGTACTTGGACACCAGTACGAGAACCTTTATCAAAATTTTCTCGAAAAGACGGAAGTATCCCCGGGGCATTTTTGTCAGGAAAAGTTTTAATATGCCGTAGTAAAGCGGTTCTTTTGTTAAACCGATGCATGAAATCTTTTGCGGAGTTTGCTTTCTTGGGATCAATCGCTCGAAAAACACTATCAATTATCGTTTTCTCACCCTCGTTTTCTGGATTTAAACACAGGGCAATGCGTACGCGCAAAGTTTCTTCAATGGCGGATTTTTTCCCGTTACATTCTCGGCAGCTAGGCGCTTTCCATTTTTCTACGGGCGGGGTATCGGACGGATACCAGCTTCGAGCAATTACGTGGTCTACAGTAATTTCCTTTTTGGGAAATTCTTTTAAGCAATATACGCATCGATTTTCGAATTTTCGTCCCATAATGCTCGAAATACTAGCATATGAATTTATGCAAAGCTAATCCCTAACTCCCCGCGATTTCTTCTTGCAGGATTTCGAGTTCCAGCCAGCGGGTCTCCGCGTCGTCCTTGTCGGTTTGCGTCTGGGTGAGTTCGGCGGCCTTTTTGTTGAATTCGTCCGGATTCTTCGCAAACAGGTCCGGATCGGCGAGTGCGGCTTCAAGCGTTTTAATTTTCTGCTCCAGCGCTTCGATCACGGCGGGGAGGCGCTCATAATCGCGCTGATCCTTGTAGGTCAGCTTTTTGCGCGGGCCGGAGGATTTCTGTACCGTCTCTTTTGTCTTGGCGGTTTTTGCGGGCGCCTTTTCCGCGTCCTTTTTCATGCGCATATAATCGCTATACCCACCGACATATTCGCTCGCACGTCCGCCCTCCTCGATCACGATGGTCGACGTCACGAGTTGATCGAGAAATTCACGGTCATGGCTGACGACAATCAATGTGCCATCATAGCTTGAGAGCATATCCTGCAACAGATCGAGGGTTTCCATATCGAGATCGTTGGTCGGCTCGTCGAGCACGAGAAGATTGCTCTCTCTTGCCAGCAGTTTGGCGAGCAGGAGGCGGTTTTTCTCCCCCCCTGAAAGCGCGCTCACCGGGCTTTTCGCCTGCCGGTCCTCGAACAGGAAATCGCGCAGGTAAGCCACCACATGGCGAACCTCGCCGCGCACCAGAAGCTGGCCGCTGCCGGGATCGGCGAGTGTGTCCCAGAGGCTCATGTCGGGATCAAGGCTGTCACGCCGTTGATCAAATATCGCGGGCGTGAGATTGGTACCGAGCTTGACTTCCCCCGTAGTGGGCGCAAGTTCCCCCATCAGGATTTTAAGAAGCGTCGTTTTCCCGGCGCCATTCGGTCCAATAATGCCGACCCGGTCACCGCGCATAATGCGCGTGGAGAATTTCTTGAGTACCTCATGCGATCCACCGTCCGCATCTTCATACGTCATAGAGCTATCGGTCGCCTCGCCGACGCCCTTGCCGCTGTTTGCCCGATCCGCCCGGAGGCGATGAAGTGCCCGGATGCGACCCTCATTCCGGGCTCGCCGCGCGGTGATGCCTTTACGCGACCAGTCGGTTTCCTCGGCGATTTTTTTATCCAGCTTTTTGGCTTCCACCTCTTCCCGACGGAGGATTTCCTCCGACCATTCATCGAAAGCCGAAAACCCCTTGCCGTGGGTACGAAGTTTGCCTCGATCCAGCCAGAAGAGCCGGTTGGTAAGGTTTTTGAGGAACTGCCGGTCATGGCTGATGATCATCAGCGCGCCCTTGAAACTTTTAAGCTCCTCCTCCAGCCAGAGGATCGTCTTGATATCGAGATGGTTGGTCGGCTCATCGAGGAGCAGTACATCAGGATCGGAGACAAGCGCTTCCGCGAGTGACACCCGCCGTGCTTCCCCGCCCGAAAGCGTATCGAGCTGACGCGCGCCGTCAATCCCAACGCCTTCCAATACCTGATCGACGAGATAGCCAAGCTCATCCATCTCCCCGTCTGTCGGGAGGCCCGATTGCACCTGCTCGAACACCGTGCGGCCGGGGGTGATGATGGGCTGCTGCCGGAAGTAACTTACTTTCACGCCGCTCTGCTGGAACCGCTCCCCGCCGTCAAGATCGATATCGCCCGCAAGCGCCTTTAAGAGCGTTGACTTGCCCGAGCCGTTGCGGCCCATTAGTGCCACGCGCATCCCGGGCTCGATCCCGAGCGAGATGTCGTTAAACAGGTCACCGCCGCCAAACGTGACGCGGGCGTTTTGCAGGGCCAGAATAGGTGCCGCCATGAAAATGTCGCCAAATAAGATATGAGTTCAGCGGCCTTTTAACACTGAATTGTCAGGCGGGGCAATTTTATAGCGCATAAACCTTTTCTGTGGCGGGCAATTCGTCACCGGTAAGGAGAGTATCGCTCCGCCCTGTATGCCGATCTTGTCTCCAGTTCGATCCTTTTCTCGATTGAGGACGTGAGGTGCCGTCTTTCCAAACCAATATCTTTCAAGGAGCGGTCATCCATGGCCTGTAGTTTATAAGTATCAGTATGTTGGCGAAGCCAGTGCCCCATTGACGAAAGAAGGCTGGTGACCAGTCGACGGTACTTTGAGATTGGGCGGCCGGGCCGTTCGGACTGATGCGTCTGAATGCTCAGGTCGGGATCGCGTTGCAACTGTAACAAGTCCATGGAATCCTCCATCATTCTAAAATTTGGGCGGCCGCCGACAGGTTTTAAATGAGAAATTTTAAACTGTTCCTGCCTTTATTATTCCGACATATGGATAATCCAGCCTTGATTTATATGATAATGTATGGAGAATTAGGGTCTTCAACAAACGAGAAGTTCTCGAACTATACATTAGATTATTTCAGGTATCAAAATGACTCGCCCGCTTCCGCCCTTGAACTCACTCCGTGCTTTTGAAGCCGCCGCCCGGCATCTCAGCTTCACCAAGGCGGCGGAAGAACTGAACGTCACCCCGGGCGCAGTCAGTCATCAGGTCAAAGCACTTGAGGAAATGCTCAACGTGCCCCTGTTCCATCGCCTGACCCGGGCGCTACGCCTCACCGTTGCCGGTCAGGCAGCGCTGCCGACGCTCATACAGGGGTTTGACAAGCTGGCCCAAGGGGTCGAACAGATGCGTACCTATTGCGAGAGCGGGGTGCTGACCATCAGCGTCAGCCCGTCGTTCGGCGCCATGTGGTTGATGCCCCGGCTGGAAAAATTCCGTAGTTTGCATCCGGATATTGAAATTCGTATCGATGGCACGGACCGTCTGGTCGATCTCACACGTGACAGTGCCGATGTTGCCATCCGGTTTGGTCCCGGCGGCTATAGCGGCGTGCGCGTTGATCATTTGCTGACCCCGGTTAACACGCCGGTTTGCAGCCCCGCCCTTCTAAACGGGGAGCATCCCTTGCGGGAGCCTGATGATCTCCGCCACCACACCCTGCTGCATATCGATTGGAGTGATGCGGAGGCAAGCTGGCGCATGTGGCTGCTGGCGGCGGGATTACATGATATAGAGCCGACCCGGGGTCCGCATTTCAATATGGAGAATATGGCGGTGCAGGCCGCAATCGACGGTCAGGGCGTCGCTCTGGTTGCCGATGTTCTGGTGGCCGAAGACGTGGCCGCAGGTCGTCTTGTGCATCCTTTTGAGCCGGGTTTCAGTACACCGCTCAAATTCTGCTACTACCTGCTGAGCGCAAAAGACAAGGCCGAGCAGCCAAAGATCGCGGCGTTTCGGAATTGGTTACTGGCGGAGGTAAAGGCCCTGGAGGCGGGCGACGACAGTTCAGCGTAAATCTG
>CALEMG010000306.1 GCA_937910835.1 uncultured Alphaproteobacteria bacterium
GTATTGGGTCTGCCGGAAGGTAATCAGGTGCTGAAGCTCAATATGCTCCGCCATGGTGTGCTGCTTCGGGTTGATGGTGGTATGAAGACTGGTCGCGATATCGTCATCAGTGCGATGATGGGGGGTGAGGAATATGGCCTTGGCACCGGTGCGCTGGTAGCAATGGGCTGTATATTGGTCCGTCAATGTCATTCCAATACTTGCCCGGTGGGTATTTGCACACAGGACGAGGAGCTTATCAAAAAGTTCGAAGGGAACGCAGATAAGGTTGTAAACCTTTTCAGTTTCCTTGCTGAGGAAGTGCGTGAAATCTTGGCACAGCTTGGCTATCGCTCCTTACAGGAAATAATCGGGCGCAGCAGTTTGCTGTCGCAGGTCAGCCGTGGCTCGGCGCATCTCGATGATCTCGATCTGAACCCGCTCCTCGCAGAAGCGGATGCAGGACATAACCCGAGATATTGCGTGAATGAGGGGCCAGTGGCCGTTCCTGAAACGCTGGATGCGCAGATGATCATGGACGCGGCGAGCGTCTTCACCAAAGGCGGTGAGAAAAAGCAACTTGCCTATAGTATCCGCAATACACATCGTGCGATCGGTACCAAGCTGTCGTCCCGGATTGTGCGGACATTCGGGATGACCGGTCTTGAGCCCGGCCATATCACTGTGCGCTTACGAGGTTCTGCCGGTCAGTCACTTGGCGCATTCGCGGTTCAGGGGCTGAAGCTGGAAGTGCTGGGAGATGCCAATGATTACTGCGGTAAGGGCCTGTCTGGAGGGACGATCGTGGTTCGGCCCGTTACCTCAAGTCCTCTCAAGTGGAATGAGAACACCATTATCGGCAATACGGTTCTTTATGGGGCAACATCGGGCGAGCTCTATGCGGCCGGGCAGGCAGGTGAGCGGTTTGCGGTTCGTAACTCTGGCGCCACTGCTGTGGTCGAGGGCTGTGGCACTAATGGTTGTGAATATATGACAGGCGGCATGGTGGCCATTCTCGGTTCTGTCGGCGATAACTTCGGCGCCGGTATGACTGGAGGTATGGCCTTTGTTTATGATGTGGACGATGTTCTGCCGATCCATATCAATGATGAATCCGTTGTCTATCAGCGACTCGCGTCCAGCTATTGGGAGGGCGTTCTGAAAGAGATGATTGCGGAGCATGCCGAAAACACCCATTCCAAGTTTGCCCAAGCACTGCTTGCTGATTGGGGATGGGAGCGGGACCGTTTTTATCAGGTCTGCCCCAAGGAAATGCTGAACAAGCTTGCGCATCCGATATCTGACGAAGTTGCTCAGCAACGCGCCTAGAGGGAGCGGTTATCACACGACAAAAAGCCGGGATATTGTCATCCCGGCTTTTTTTAATGGGTAGAATTTTCCTGCAAAGAGGCGAAATTGCCTCCGTAATTACAGATTCTCGCCAATCGATAGCAGTTGATAACGGCTATGTTCTGGCACGATGTTTGCTTTGATTCAGGTAGTAAACTATCGCGAAATCCACACAGGAGAGCCAGAAATGGAAAATTTAGCTGCCTATGACACGGGTGATGTCGGACCTCTACCGCCTAAGTTTGCGGATCCGATAATCAGTACAGAATATGTAAAATGGGCGGCGCGACGGTTCATTCTAATCTATGGGGAAGAGGCTCCGGAAATGGCCCTTAAACAGGTCACGCGTCTTGACCGGCTTGGAAAAATTCGCATTGCAGAAATGTTTGATTGTATTCGACGTGAATGTGCGCGGCTCCTGAAACGGAGTGAAAACCTCAGGATTTATCCGGTCAACTGACCAACATGTCGCTTAATACAAATTTTTCGTAAAATCGTCCAATCAGCCTATTCTACATTTTAACTGCATGGGGTAATGTCGCCCCATGCGTACACTCTATCATTTCTGGATATCTCCAGCCTGCCGCAAGGTGCGCCTCGCCCTTGCAGAAAAAGAGCTTAAGTTCGAGCTAAAAATCGAAAAGCCGTGGGAACGGCGCCCCGGTATGCTTGCCCGAAATCCAGCAGGGGAAGTTCCGGTGCTCATCGCTGAGAATGAGATCACATTGGCCGACAGCCAGGCAATTAGTGAGTATCTTGAAGAGACCTATGAAGATGTTCGGTTGCTGCCCGAAGGCCGGCTTGAGCGCGCGGAAACAAGGCGCCTTGTTGGATGGTTCGATCGGAAATTCTTTGGTGAGGTGACCGATAATCTCGTCGAGGAAAAGATCATGAAGCGGCTAACGAAATCGGGGACACCGAATACGGCCGCTATTCGCGCAGGTCATCACAATATTCACTACCATCTAGAGTATATTTCCTATCTGGTGGAGCGGCGGTCTTGGCTGGCGGGCGATGATTTTAGCCTAGCCGACATTGCCGCGGCAGCACAGCTTTCGAGTGTTGATTATCTTGGTGATGTCCCATGGGAGCAGCATCCCGCTGCGAAGATATGGTATGCGCGGGCAAAATCGCGCCCAAGTTTCCGTGCCATTCTGGGGGATAACCTGCCGGGAATGCCAGCGCCCTCACATTATGCCGATCTCGACTTCTAATTCCTTTCCAGCGTCTGTGGACAAAGCGGAGCTGCGCTCGGCGGCGCGGGCCGAGGGGTTTGACGCGGTTGGCTTTGTATCGGCTGATGTCGGAGAGCTCCCCGGAAAACATCTGGAAGAGTTTATAGCAGCCGGGCGTCATGGCGACATGGACTGGATTGTAGAGAAAGCTGCGCGCCGTCGCCATCCCCAAGCGCTTTGGCCGGAAGCAAAATCGGTTATCATGCTTGGGCTCAATTACGGTCCGGAGATTGATCCGCTTGCCTATACAGAAGAGAGCGAGCGCGGAGTCATTTCCGTCTATGCACAAGGTCGGGATTATCATGATATCGTCAAGAAGAAGCTAAAACGTATCGCCCGCGCTATCGTTCGGGATTATGGTGGCGACGTAAAAGTCTTCGTTGATACTGCACCGGTTATGGAAAAGCCACTGGCGGCCAAAGCAGGTCTTGGCTGGCAGGGAAAACATACTAACCTGTTAAGTCGTGAATTTGGCTCATGGCTGTTTCTCGG
>CALEMG010000307.1 GCA_937910835.1 uncultured Alphaproteobacteria bacterium
CAGACGATCGTCGGCTATGATGATTTGATGCGTGTCAAGGAAAAGGACGATGTCATCGTTGAAGTGGGAGATATGATGTGTCTGCATACCGGATTTGCCCAAATGATTGTTGAGATGGATGGCAAGCCGGATAAGGACAAGCTGCATGGTTCCTGCGCTGCGCTCAACGGACGTGATCCCAAGCTTCTTAACTGGATTACCGATTCAGGCCTATCCTTGCTGATCGCTGATAATTATGCAGTGGAAGCGCACCCTTCAGTGCCCGGAGAAGGAAGCTGCGCTTTCCTTCCCATCCATGAGCATTGTCTGTTTAAACTCGGAATACATCTGGGGGAACTGTGGTATTTGACGCCGCTGAATAATTGGCTCAAAGCAAATAACCGGTCGCGTTTCATGTTGACGGCGCCACCGATCCGTCTCCCGGGTGCGGTCGGCTCTCCTGCCAATCCGGTTGCTACAGTCTAGTAATTGCCTGTGGCTATTGCATGCGTGGGCGTGAGCATTATGTTATCCTTGTAGCTTGCTCGAGCTAATTTATTCTGCTAGCTGACGATCGTGATTTTATTTCCCCGCTTAAGGAACTGGAGTTTTCCATGTTTATTCAGACCTTGCCGCATGAAAATGAAGACAGGATGAAATTCTTGCCTGGCCGACAGGTTTTGGCGGAAGGCTCCGTCTTGTTTGAGGAAGAGAATGAGGGGCGGGAACGCTCCCCGCTTGCGGCGCGTCTTTTTGATATTCCCGGAGTTCGCTCGGTGGAGCTTGGGGAGGATTATGTTACGATCGTCAAGCGGACGGATGCCGAACATAAAACCCTGTGGATCCAGCTCAAACCAATGGTTCTCGCCGCGATCATGGATCACTATATGAGCGGCATGCCCGTTTTGAATGGTGAGCAGCAATTGGCCAGCGCCAGCTATTCGAAAGAAGAGCAGAAGATCGTTGATTCCATTGTTGAGCTGATAGATACGCGTGTTCAGCCGCAGCTGCGCGAGGACGGCGGTGACGTTGTTTTTAAATCTTTTGATCCGACGGATGGGGTTGTTGTGTTGGAGATGGACAGCTCTGGCCTATCGACACCGGCATTTGGTACGCAAATCAAAATCGAGAATACGCTGAAGCATTTCGTGCCGGAAATTCACCGGGTGCGATTTGAACGTATGGTCGAAGAAGAGACTGAGGATACGAGCGATCGACCCGGCCTTCAAAGTGAAGAGGCAGATCAAATTCGTATTCTTCTTGAAACGCGGATAAATCCAGCAATCGCGGCGCATGGCGGTTACATCACCTTGATCGACATAAAGGACAACACCGCTTTTGTCGAGATGGCCGGCGGTTGTCAGGGATGCGGCATGGCCGATGCCACGCTGAAACAGGGTGTGGAAGTAGAAATCAAATCCGCAGTTCCGGTAATTGAACGAGTTCTAGACGTGACGGATCACGCAGGCGGTGCAAACCCCTATTACGTGGGATATTGACCGCCGCGTCTACTCAACTTCGTCTATGGCTTTGATCACGAAGCCTTGTTCTGCGCTATATTTGCGGCGCATTTTTTCCCACGCCTGTTCTAGGCTTTCCGCATAAATGTCTAAGTAGTGCGTTTCTGCCCAGCTATCTGAGAGGTCCTTGTGATGCTCGCCCTCTTGGAGTGCGGAAAGGACGTCTTCATTAAAAATAGCCGCTTCAAATTTCAGCTGCATTTCCGGTCTCGCCTAAAATTTCGATTTCCGGGATTTTTACATTTGGAGGTTAATAATTGGTTATTCGGCTTTCGTAACGATCGCGTTATTCAGGACAGGAAAATTCACTGAATTGGCAATAAAGCAGGTTTCATGAGCATCGTGATGGAGACGTAGCGCTTTTTCGAGATAGCGCGCCGCCGAGATAATTACGGAGTGGCGCAAAATAACCTGTGTGAATCGAAGTTTTTTCTCTTTTATTTCCATTTTCCCCCAAGCGTCGTCGCGATACGCGGCGACAGAGATATTTTTTCGCGCACAGAGGGCAAGATAGCTCAACATATGACAGGCTGAGAGCGATGCTACCAGTAGGTCTTCCGGATTGTAACGGTCATCCGTTCCAAGAAATACGGGATCTGCAGAGCCCTTGATAACCGGTCGCCCGTCGATCAATATATCATAGTCGCGGGAGTAACTTTTATAATCCGTCATTGGACCGTTGCTCGCCCCTTTCCAGTCAATGCGGGCGACAAATTCATGCGTATGGGCCATTTTTCATCCTTGTCACTTCATTTCACTTTATCGGGAGTGGGAACGATATCGCTTTGCCTTGTTCATAGAATGCTACTATGTAGCTTTTCACTGACACTCTCATGGCTTTTTTGATGGATCAACAGGATATTTCGAAGAAAAAATGTTTGATGCAGCGTTGCGAAATATCATTGACCCGCCGCTGAATGCGATGGGCACCAGAATAGCGGCCGTTGGTGTTTCCGCTAATGCGGTGACAGTCTTCGGCTTTTTGCTTGGCCTATCGGCCGTTCCTCTGATTGCAATAGAGCAATATGGCGCTGCCCTTGTTCTTATCTTGCTGAACCGGTTATTTGACGGTCTTGATGGCGCTGTTGCGCGGCATTCGTTGTTGACTGATTTTGGCGGGTATCTTGATATCGTCTGCGATTTTATTTTTTATTCGGCAATTGTTTTCGGTTTTGCGCTTGCCCGTCCAGAAAATGCGCTTTATGCCACTTTTCTTATTTTCAGCTTTATGGGGACCGGATCGACCTTTCTGACTTACGCAATCATGGCGGAGAAGCATGGGATATCAACGAATATTCAGGGTCGCAAATCGCTTTACTATCTCGGTGGGCTTGCCGAAGGCGGAGAGACGATTGCCGCAATGCTTCTGATGTGTATTTTCCCGGATTATTTCATGATCATCGCGCTTGTTTTCGGCGGAATGTGCTGGATAACGACCGTTACTCGTATCTATGCTGCGTGGCTAACCTTCGGCAAAACCCGCTGATCGGCATTGTTTGGTCAGCCGGAACCGCTATACTCTTCCAACGGAACATAAAATAATAATAATAACAATGGAGGACTCCGAATGAGCGACTGGCAAATTGGTAATGTGAAGATTACCCGTGTTGTTGAAGTGGAGGCGACGGGCGGCACGCGCTTTATCCTGCCGCAGGCAACTCCGGATGCTGTGCAGCCGATCGATTGGCTTGTCCCGCATTTCGCCACCGCAGAAGGCAAGCTGATCATGAGCATTCACGCGCTCATCATTGATACGGGCTCACGTCGGATTATCGTTGATACCTGTCTTGGTAACGATAAAAAACGTGAAATTCCTGCTTGGAACATGCTGCAAACAACCTTCCTCGAGGATCTTGAGGCGGCTGGATATCCGCGCGAGAGTTTTGATACTGTTCTCTGTACGCATCTTCACGTCGATCATGTGGGCTGGAACACGATGCTGGTGGATGGTGAATGGGTGCCGACTTTTCCGAACGCACGTTACCTGATCGGGGCGAAGGAATGGGATTACTGGCGGGCGACGGCGCAAGATGAATTCGGTGATGTTATCAGCGATTCGGTTGCGCCGATCATCGATGCAGGTCTTGCCGATCTGGTGGCGATGAATCACCAGATATGCGATGAGGTGAGTTTGTTTCCATCGCCGGGCCATACACCGGGGCATGTCTGCGTTCAAATCCGTTCCGCAGGCGAAGAAGCGATCATTACCGGCGACAGCATGCATCACCCATGTCAGATCGCGCATCCGGAATGGTCAAGTGCCGTGGATGCGGATGCCACCGCCGCGCAGGCAACACGAAATGCGTTTTTGGAGAAATACGGCAATTCGGATACATTGATTATCGGTACCCATTTTGCGACGCCGACAGCCGGTCACCTTAAAAAGAAAGATACCGGAGAGTATTGGTTGAAAATCTAGGAAGAGCCCGATCGTCGACTTCTTTATAGTATCTGGCGGGATGGGAGACACAGTTTATCGCGTGTAGATATTTAGACGCATATAAATTAGGGAGCGACAAAATGCTGAAGAAAATTTCATGGACTTTATTTGCCGCCGGAGTGGCGGTGCTGACGTTTAGTCCAGCTGCCTTCGCGGCAGATAGTGAAGCCTGTCAAAAGGTACGTTTCTCCGATGTCGGCTGGACTGATATTACGGCGACCACAGCGGCAGCGTCCGTCGTTCTGGAAGCTTTGGGGTATGAACCGACAGCGACGGTCCTGTCCGTTCCGGTCACCTACGCCAGTCTGAAAAACGGGGATATCGACGTTTTTCTCGGTAACTGGATGCCGACAATGGAAGGGGATATAGCACCCTACCGTGAAGACGGGACAGTGGAAACTACGGGGATGAACCTTTCCGGCGCAAAATATACGCTTGCCGTCAACAAGGCTGCTGCGGATGGCGGCATCAAAAGCTTTGCTGATATTGCCAAGTTCAAAGACCAGCTTGATGGCAAGATATACGGGATTGAGCCTGGCAATGACGGTAATCGCCTGATTCAGGACATGATCGACACGGATGCGTTTGGGTTAAAAGGTTTCGAGGTGGTCGAATCAAGTGAGCAAGGGATGCTGTCACAGGTCGCACGGGCGGACCGGAAAGACGAATGGGTTGTGTTCCTGGGGTGGGAGCCGCATCCGATGAACGCCAATTTTGACCTGACCTATCTTGCGGGCGGTGACGATTACTTCGGTCCGAATTTTGGCGGGGCGGAAGTCTATACGAATGTCCGGAAAGGATATGTTGCCGATTGCCCAAATGCCGGCAAGCTTGTTTCCAACCTGAAATTCACCTTGGCGATGGAGAATGAAATAATGGGGGCGATCCTTGACGATGGCGAGGATCCGAAAAAGGCAGCGAAGACATGGCTTAAAGCCCATCCGGATGTTCCCGCGGCATGGGTTGCGGGCGTCACTACTTTCGATGGTGGGGATGCTACGGCGGCGCTCAACAAAGATCTCGGAATGTAATTGAAAAATGGCGGCATGGAATAAAGCCCTGCCGCTATTTTCATTTTTCGGGCTTGTTCTGACCACGTAGAAGAGGGGGCGTGAGATGGAGTGGCTAACCGAGCATAAAATTCCACTCGGCAAGTGGATAAGTGATGGTGTCGATCTTCTGCTTGATCACGGGGCGTGGATCTTCGATAGCTTCTCGGACGGGTTGGCGTTTCTGATCAATGCGCTGGTTGATCTGATGCTTTGGTGCCCACCGTTGTTGCTCGTCGTGATCTTTGCAGGGCTTGCCTATGCGTTGCACCGAAGTTGGAAGCTTTCCCTTCTGATCCTGGTCATAGTCGGTGTTCCGCTTGGGATTATTGCGGCGCATCGTCAGGGCTTTTATACATTATTGCGCCCGATACTCGATCTAATGCAGACAATCCCGACATTTGTCTATCTGATCCCGACGATGATCATGTTTGGTCTTGGCGTGGTCCCCGGTCTAATCTCCACGGTTATCTTTGCCATTCCTGCGCCAATCCGCCTAACCTATCTTGGGATCTCCAATGTGCCGAAATCCCTCATTGAGGCAGGGGAGGCTTTCGGCGCGACGAAGCGGCAGATCCTTTGGAAAATCGAATTGCCTCATGCTGCGCCGACGATAATGGCCGGGGTTACGCAATGCATTATGTTGTGCCTTTCTATGGTGGTGATTGCGGCCATGGTTGGGGCGCCCGGTCTTGGCGTCCCGGTTTTGCGCGCGCTTAACACAGTGAATATCGCGAAGGGGTTCGAGGCAGGCCTTGCCATCGTGATTATCGCCATTCTGCTCGATCGCGTCTGTAAACAGCCATCGAAGACGGAGAAGAAGTAGCATGGCCGTCGTAGAATTCCGGGATGTTGATATTATTTTCGGAGGAAACACTGGTCCTGCGCTCACGCTTCTCGATCAAGGAGCAGGGCGAGAAAAAATCCTTGAAGAAACCGGAAATGTCCTCGGCGTGGCTGGTGCCTCGCTCGCGGTCAATGCTGGCGAGATTTGTGTGCTTATGGGATTGTCCGGCTCGGGCAAATCGACGTTGCTTCGCGCTGTTAATGGATTGAACAAGGTTACGCGAGGTCAGGTCTTAATTGAACATAACGGGCAGCAAATAAATTTGCCGGACTGTGATGCCGGGACGTTACGACATCTGAGGATGCATCGTATCTCAATGGTTTTTCAGCAATTCGCGCTGCTTCCGTGGCGAACCGTGTCGGAGAATGTGGGCTTCGGTCTGGAGTTGCGTGGGGTCGGCAAGCGGGAGCGAAGCCGTATTGTGGAAGAAAAACTGGAACTTGTGCAGCTCGATCAATGGAAGAACAAGTTCGTGCATGAGCTTTCGGGAGGTATGCAGCAGCGCGTCGGTCTTGCCCGTGCTTTCGCGACCGATGCCGACATCCTGCTGATGGATGAGCCCTTTTCCGCACTGGATCCGTTGATCCGTAATCGATTGCAGGATGAGCTTCTGCAACTGCAGGAAAGAATGCATAAAACCATCATCTTCGTGAGCCATGATCTTGATGAAGCCCTGAAAATAGGTAATAAAATTGCGATTATGGATCAGGCGCGTATCGTTCAGTATGACTCCGCGGAGGAAATTGTCCGCAATCCGGCGAATAAATATGTTGCTGATTTTGTGGGCCATATGAACCCTCTCAATGTCCTGAAAGGTAGAACATTGATGACGTCCACAGAAAATATTCCGCAACGTGAGGGAGAGCTTTTTCTGGACCGGGCCGGATACTGCCGGTTGAAAATAGACGAGGCATTATCCATTCTGTCGGCGACATCTAACGGGCAACCATCAAAAATAGTCCCTTATGCCGGGCCGGACGATATCGCCGGAATTGAGTATGACCAGTTCGTCACCGCATCTGCAGATATCATGCTTAGGGATGTGATTGAGATAAGGCGCTGCTCTGGTTCACCGGTATTGTTTGTTGAGGATGGAAAACTTATCGGTATGATCGGTGATGACGAAATTTTTGAAGTATTTCTCAATTTACAGGGAAGTAACTAATCCGGGGCGCAACACTGGATGAGGTAATGAAAAAATGAAGCTATATGATTGTCCGGGGCCGCCTAGCCCGCGCCGAGTCAGGATTTTTTTGGCGGAAAAGGGAATAGATATTGAAAAAGTGATCGTCAATATCCGCGAGGGAGAGCAGTTTAAAGACGAGTTCAGGGAAATCAATCCACAATGCACGGTGCCGGTGCTGGAGCTGGACGATGGGAGCCGGATTTCGTCGATCGACGCGATAAATCGCTATCTCGAAGATAAGTACCCCGAACCGCCGCTATTTGGTAGTTCGCCGGAAGAGCGGGCGCGTATAAATGATAGCTGCCATTATATCAACGTGAACGGCTTTATGGCAGTTGCTGAGGCGCTGCGCAACTCCGCCCCCAGGCTTGCCCACCGGGCCATTACCGGGCCGCGCGACGTTGAACAAATAGCTGAGCTCGCGGAGCGCGGGCGAGAACGGGTCGTTTATTTTTTCGAAGATATGAACAAGCAGCTTGAAAATCAGGACTTCATAGCGGGGAACAGTTATTCCGTCGCAGATATCGGCGCCATGGTGGTTGTGGATTTTGCCACTGGCATGGCTAAGATTGAGATGCCGGACGGCCTTGATAATCTCAAGCGTTGGCACGAAAAGGTTGCCGCCCGCCCGAGCGCAAGTGCCTGACGATATCTAATTCTGGCGGCGGCGTCCACGGCGGTTGCCGCGGCCAGTTTCAGGCGGAGCTCCGTGAGACGCCTCCGCTGGTAACTTAACTTGCCAAACGGGGCCAAAGCGTGCCTCGATATCCGAGATGCCGATATTCTGCTTGGGCGTATATCCGTCAAGGGCCTCTGCCATTGCCTTCAGATGCGCATGGCTGGTTCCGCAGCAGCCACCGATATTTCGGGTGCCCGCGGCGGCCGCAAGGCGTGCGTAATCAGCCATTACGTCAAGCGTTCCGCTATAAATAAGCTTGCCGTCCTTGAATTCTGGAATGCCGCAGTTGGCTTTGGCGACAATGATATCGCCTTCTTCCGCAGTGGATTGAAGGCCTAAGACAGTTTCTAGCAACTCACCGGCGCCAACGCCGCAATTCGCGCCCCAGCCGACGGGACGCGTGGGTAACTCATGGCAAAATTCAGTAAAATCAGAGGGTTTAATGCCCATCATCGTGCGTCGGTTGGTATCGAACGACATGGTGCAGACAAAGGGGTGTCCGACGGCCTTCGCTGCCTCAACGGCGGCGGCGACTTCCTCTTTCGAGGACATGGTCTCAATCCAAAGTACGTCAACGCCGCCCTCGAGCAGTGCGTCTGCCTGAGCCTTGAAGGCCTCGACGGCGCGCTCGTGAGTGAGAGTGCCCATCGGCTCCATTAACTCTCCCGTCGGCCCCATGGAGCCTGCAACGATGACAGTACGATCGACGCGATCGGCCTCCGCACGGGCAATTTTCGCAGCGGCAAGGTTAAGTTCGCGAACCCTATCTTGCGCATTGTGAAGTTTGAGCCGATAGCTCGTCCCGCCGAAGCTGTTGGTCAGGATGATATCCGAGCCAGCATCGACGAAACCGCGATGCAAGCCGTGGATTTTCTCCGGCGCATCGATATTCCATAGTTCCGGCGCATCGCCTGACTGCAGACCGACAGCGAAGAGGTTGGTTCCGACCGCGCCATCAGCCAGCAAGAAAGGTTTGCTGTCCAAAAGTTCTTGAAGTTTATTGACCATATTCTCGTCCTAAGCAAAAGACCATGCAGAGATTAGGCGGTATTCGGGCCTTTGTCATCATCCGCATCTTTGGGCTTTCGTGTCGGGCTACTTCGGGGCTTTCCAGACGGCTTCGGCTTTTCCGGCTGCTCTTCAGCCACGATGATCACGCCATCGCTTGATTCATCCCCGCTCGCAGGTGGCGTTTGTGGTGGCCATGGGCCAACAGGGAAGGGTTTCTCGTCACTCTGATAGGACAAATAAGCAACGAGTTGTCTGTTATACTCTGCAAGTGCCCCACCGAAAGATTGCAGCTCCGCGAAGGGAGAGCCTGTCAGCAAAGCTTTGATAAATTGTATGATCGTGATCGCAAACAGGACGATACTGGCGATCCGAAAAATGATCGCATACAGGATCAAATATATTAATCTCGTCCATGTCGTTGTGGACTTAACGTGCGTTTTAACGTCATCTGTCATCGGTTGCACCCCTTGAGATGGTTAATAAGTTCCGGCGTGAAAATCCGTGCATTTCAGGCTACTTACAGCCAGCGTCGAACCCTTGCCTTGTAGTCTAGATATTCCTTCCCGAACTTATCTTCAAGGTAGGCCTCTTCGCGGATAATGACGTGATAGCGAATTACGAGGAGGCAGAGGGGAAGAAGAATGAGGGCCAGCCAGCTACCAGCGGCGACTGCGCGCCCCACATACACGGCCGCCATAGCGACATAGATAGGATTACGTGAGTATTTGTAAGCTCCGTCAGAAATGATTTTGGTTGTCGGTTTCCACGGCTCAATATTGGTGCCGGCATTTCTATGCTTTTGTGCGGCCACAACGAGATAAATAAAGGATATTATTGCGATTACCCCGCCGATAAAGTTTAGGTAAGCAGCCGCAAGATGTCCATCAATCCAAGCTGAATCCAAAAGGATGCCGACCATAAGGAATGAAAAAAAGCAAAGGGGTGGCGGGATTTTTACTCCCGCATGATCAGGCTTTGACATAGAAATCTCCCTCTATCATCCGTCGAACATTAGCGAAAAAGAGATTTTCTTTCAGTGTTCTACGTCACAAACAGTAATTATCGCGGGACGTTGGTGGCGAGAAAATCAATTGCTGCTTCTACACCACCTGCGCCATGAGGAATGTCCAGGGCTTTCAGGCTCATTTCAATGGAGCTTAGCGTGCCGAGGAGCATGGGCGCATTGACATGCCCCATATGTGCTATCCGAAGTGCTTTGCCCGAGAGTGCGGCAATGCCGACACCGACAACAACGCCGCATTTTTCGATGCAATAATCATGAATAGCTTCAAGATGCTGTGCATTCGTTACAAGAACCGTCGTTACAGAGTTTGCTCGCTCATTTGGGTCAATAATATTAAATGCGAACTCATCTTTTTCAGCCCATTTTCCGACAGCCACGCGAGTTGCACTGGCAAGCAAACGATGTCGTTCGAATATATTATCCAAGCCTTCATCGTGAATCAGCTCAAATGCTTTTTGTAACCCAAAGAGCATATGTACTGGCGGAGTACCTGCGTAATTCTGGTAATGTTCAGGCCCCTGGCGACTCGTCCAGTCCCAATAGGCCGTCCGGAGGTTTGCTTTCTGGTGGCGCGCCATAGCCTTTTCATTTGCGACGGTGAAGCTGACCCCGGGTGACATCATCAGACCTTTTTGACAAGCGGCGACAGTGACGTCGACCCCCCATTCATCCATCCGATAATCCATCGTTCCGAGAGAGGCAATCGTATCCACCATCAGCAGTGCATCATGCCCCGCGTTATCTATTGCGCGGCGGATTGCAGGGATATCATTCTTAACGCTGGAGGCAGTATCGATTTGCACGACAAGAACAGCCTTGATGTCGCCGCTCTTGTCCGCTTTTAAACGAGCCTCGACGGCTTCCGGATCAACGGACTTCCGCCAGCTTCCGGGAAGAACCTCAACATCGAGACCTATCGTACCGCCAGTCTGGCCCCACCCGCCGGCAAATGATCCGCTTTCCAGAACAAGCACTTTGTCATCGCGACATAGAACGTTGCTAAGTGCTGCTTCCTTAGAGCCATGACCGTTGGCGATGTTATTAATTGGGGTGCCCTTTGATTTCGTGATCATGCGAAGATCATCTTTAAGGCCGGCGGTCACATCGACAAGCTCGCCTTTGCGTATATCCACAGCTGGACGGTGCATCGCCGCTAGGACTTCATCAGGAACAGTTGTCGGGCCAGGAATGCTCAAAAATTGGCGACCGTTTTTGACGCTCATGATAGTATTTTCCTGTAGTAGGTATTCGATCTGGATGAAAAGTGTATTCGATTTTGTGCAGGGAGCAACGGTAATTTATTCGCTTGCTCATTCGTCATTTCTGTTGGTCTCCTGCTCATAGGTTTCCTGAGCAACGGAACTGTAGAGCTGCTTGCTTGAAGAACCGAGACTGCCAAGAGGCAGGAACTCTGCTTTTTTCTTGCCGGATGGTCGCTGAATGACACGAATTATTGCCAGTATCGCGAGAAACAGGGTGCAGCCAATAACATAGTAAAACAGGCCGTTCGGGCCGACTCGAACCATGATTTGCGACGCGACAATCGGTCCGATACTGGCGCCAGTACCATAGGCCAGTAGAAGACCGGCAGACACCTGCACAAGCCGGTCCTGATCCGCGAGGTCATTCACCTGCGCGGAAGACATGGGATAAATGGTGTAGCAAAAACCACCATAGATAAGGCAGAAGGCAAACAAGGTCAGAACATAATGCTCTTCGGCGGCCCATATAATTCCACCGCTGACCAGGGCGGTTGCTAGCGCGGAACTGATAAGGATTGTCCGACGGTCAAAAAGATCAGACAATCGGCCAACGGGAAACTGTAGCAGCATGCCGCCCAGAAGAATTGTCGCCATGAAAGTGGAAATCTGCCCGAGACTGAGGCCAATGGTGGCAGCGAAGATGGGTCCCATGCTGTTAATGGCGGAGTTGGTCAGACCTGCGACAAGGGTTCCTGCAACGCCAACAGGAGAAATTCTGACAAGATCGCGGAACTTCATCCTTTCGGGAGCTGAAGGTTTGGGTGCCGTTGCCCGGGTCAGAAGAATGGGAACAAGCGCGATGGAGAAAATGATGGACGCCACGGAGAAGAGCTGGAAACTATCCGGATTTGCAATTGTGATCAGGAACTGGCCGGACCCGGCACCTAGATAGTTTGTAATCATATAGAGCGAGAGAACACGGCCCCGTGTGGCGTTTGTCGAGCGTTCGTTTAGCCAACTTTCAACGATCATTACCATGCCGGCCATGCAAAATCCGGTAATCGCACGGAGGAAAAACCAGGCAACGGGATCAATGATGAGTACATGCGCCAAAACCGCCACAGACATAACCGAGGCGAAGGCGGCGAAGCTTCGGATATGACCTGCGCTTGCAACCACGCGCACAGCATAAAACGCGCCCAGAAGCATACCAATAAAAAATCCGGCCTTAATCACGCCGGTGACTTCCGTGGAAAAACCTTCGAGCTTGCTGCGTAGCCCGAGCAGGGTGCCGAACATGGCGTTTGCAACCATCAGCAGGCCATAACTGGAAAGGAGAGAGGCGACGGATTTAATCGAGTTCCATAACATCAGTCGGATCCAGGAATGGTTCGCGATGTTTGTACAGTCCAGATCATCGCGGCGAGCGATAATGCGCCAAGTACAGCGAAGCTGGCGACAAGTGGAAAGACCGTGCCATCATAGAGCTGCGCAATTATTGTGCCGAGGCCCATGGACACAAAAGTTGTAATGGATCCGATAACCGCCGCTGCGACACCAGCGATATGGCCGAGCGGCTCCATCGCCATGGCATTGAAATTCCCAAACAGAATGCCGATGCAAAAGAAGATCACCATAAAGAAGGAAACCAGCATCCAAAGCGGGGGATGACCGTTCCACATGTAAGTGTAGATCATAAACAGGAGGGACAAAACGGTCAGTGCGACAAGCGCGTAATAGGAAAGCTTACGCATACCAAAGCGTATGACCAGGCGGGCATTCATGAATGAGGCCGCACCGAGTGCGAGCGCCAATACGCCGAAGTAAACGGCAAACATGTCACCAACACCGTACTGGTCCTGGAAAATTTGCTGCGACATAGTGAGGTAGCCGAGAAAGGCGCTGAAAATGAAGCCGCCGACCATTGTAAAACCAAAGGCCGCACGGGTATAGATTACTTCCTTCACCGCCCGCCAAATGCGTTTCAGAGAGAGCGGTGCGCGTTTTTCAATTGGAAGTGTTTCCTCCTGTCGCAGGCCGAACCAGATTAGTGTTGCCAGTCCAAGTGCGAACAGGGCGACAAAAATCATGCGCCATTCAGCGAAAATCAGGATGATCTGTCCGAGCGCAGGCGCGAGTACTGGCACCAGAATAAACACTGTCATCACGAGGGAGACAAAGCGGGCCATTTCACGCCCCTCATACTGGTCGCGAATAAGGGCGAGAGAAACGATCCGCGGAGCAGCGACCCCTAAGCCCTGTAGTAGGCGTCCGATCAGCATATCGGTAAAGTTGGGCGCGAAAATGGATAACAGGCAGCCAATGAGAAACAAGCCGAACCCCAAATAAATGGCGGGCTTTCTCCCCGTGCTATCGGAAAGAGGACCATAAAACAGCTGACCGATTGCAAGGCCCAGGAAAACTGCGGCAACGACATACTGGCGATCATTCGGATCGTCCGCATGAAGATCATGGCTGATATCGAAAAGGGCCGGAAGCTTAACGTCAATCGACAACGCCACCATGGAAATCATCAGCGCGAGCAGGATTATCTGTTCGGCAAAACCAAGTTTTTTTGACGGCGCGGACATTGGTGAGCTGATGCTCCTGTTTTACGACAGCGTTCGGGGTAAAGCCGGAAGCTGCAAGGCCCTCTAGTGGAGTGTCATCTTCCGCTCAATGAAACTCCACTATAGTCTATTTTATTTTGGGCTGAACAGACTGTTTTTGATCAAACAGCTTATACCTGAATGTTTAATTGCCGTTGGTGCCATCCATCGCGTGCTGCAGCCGTTGAAATGTCAGGTTATCCCACACTGGGGAACCGTATATTTCGACAAAATTGCGGTTAGGCTGGTGTAGCATTTGATGGTCGGTTTCAAAACCCAATGCACGCACATAGTCGTCATTTGTAATCACGAATTGCGTTTTATAGGGAAAGAGGAAACGATCTTCTTGCTGACTAAATTGCTCTTGCGCTTCCTCATAGTTTCGGCACCAGATATTCAGAAGGCCAGTGCATTTGCGACTATACCAAAGCTCTCCCATATCATCGCCAATGCTTGCGGATCCGCCGAGGATATGACTGGCATGTTGCCAGTTTTTATATCCGGCCAGTCGTGAAACTGCTTTCAGCGCATCCTTATGCTGGAAAGGAGGCTCCTGCGTGCTGAATTTGCGTAAAGTTTGAAGGGCTTCAGATTTTTCCTGTGCGGCGGCCTTCAGCAGGATGCGGCTGCGGATTTTCAGTTCCGCGAGCGAACGGCAGGTAATGGCCCTGTTTTCGGGAATAGACATATCATAACTCCAAAGTTCTATCGGCGTCCCGCGAAGCCAAACTTGTAAGGTTAAAACATGTCGATATCTGAGGTCGTTTCAGGGTGATGTCATCTTGAGCGGGCAGGCGCCCCTGGGAACCTGCGGCCAATATACGTAAAGTTTTTCGCGAGTCAATTCTCGATAACACTGACGCGGGTGTTTTTCCATTTCGCATGTCTGACATAGTGGGTTAAGCTTCACGTCATGCTGACGGGAGCTCCGCATTGCAAAATCAATAATAAGGAAGCAGCATGACCCAAAAGGAAAGTAAGGCCCAGTTGCACGGGATGGATGCGGCGTTGGCGCGCACCCCATTTTTCTATGGATGGGCGGTTGTCGCTATTGTGTTTATCACCATGGGGATCGGTGTGAATGTCCGGACCTCTTTTTCATTGCTGTTTCCTGCCATCCTGAACGAGTTCGGCTGGGATCGGGCGACGACAGCTGCTGCTTTTTCGATCGGCTTCGCGCTGGCGGCAATTCTGGCGCCGATCGTGGGCAAGCTTATTGAGTAAGTTGCGCCAAGATATAATCAGTCAGTGTCTGCCATCACTGTTAGACATGGACTGATACTGTCAACGCTTGCCACGCAACCCTGGCATTTTTATCTCACCCTCGGTGTTTTGATGACGGGAACCGGTATTGTCCTGACCTATGTCGGACAGTCGATGTTCCTGCCCAACTGGTTTCAACGTCGTCGCGGCCTTGCGGTGGGCATCGCATTTTCCGGGGTTGGGATCGGTTCAATGATCCTGATGCCAATTATTCAGGAGGCAATTTCGGCCGAAGGTTGGCGGGATGCCTGCTGGCTGATGGCGGCATTGCTGCTATTCATCGTATTGCCACTCAATTTTTTTATGCAACGCAAGCAGCCGTCGGATATCGGTCTTTACCCGGATGGCGATGCGGCGCCGGATCAAGAGCAGACCCGCGGCCAGCAAGCGGCGGCCGACCCCATAGTGGATCACGGCTGGGCTAATACGGACTGGACGATAAAAAAGGCGGTGAAAACCGGAACGTTCTGGTGGCTGGCGCTGGCATGCTCGACGGCGCTCTATGTCTGGTATGCGGTGCAGGTTCATCAAACAAAATATCTGATTGAGATCGGCTTTTCCGATCTTGAGGCTGCGTCTGCGTTAGGCCTTGTTGGATTTGCCGGAGTGCTTGGCCAGATTTATCTTGGTAATCTTTCAGATCGTATCGGCCGGGAATGGGTCTGGACCATCTCGACTACGGGATTCTTGTTGAGCTGTGTCTTGCTATTGATCATGGAGCATGTGCCAAGTGCTGCTATGATGTATGCCATGGTCATCTTGCAAGGCGGCCTTGGTTACGGCGTGGCGACCGTTTACGGATCCATGCCCGCCGATCTTTTCCAAGGGCGCGGCTATGGCATTATTTTCGGGACGATTAGTACGCTCGCGCTGATTGGTGGGGCCGTGGGGCCATGGCTGACTGGCTTTTTCTATGATGAGGCTGGAAATTACCACCTCGCTTTTTATGTGATTATCGGCATGTCGGTTGTTTCGATCTTGTCTGTCTGGCTGGCAGCACCGCGGAAACGGCGGTTGGTAGCAGGGCAGGCTCAAAAGCGTGCGGCGAGAGCAGCCGCCGGTTAAACTTGAATTTCAAACATAGTGGATTAAAGACATGACTGAGAAAAATAGGATCGCGCTCGTTACTGGAGCCGGGGCGGGGATAGGCCGGGCGGTTTCCCTCACGCTTCTGCATAACGGATATAGTGTTGTTCTAGCGGGCCGTAATCGTGAAACCCTTCAGGAAACACTGGATCTCGCGGGTTCGGCTTCCGCGAATGGATTGGTTGTCCCGACAGACGTGAGCGATCCGTCCTCGGTGGATGCCTTGTTCGATGCAATCAGGGAAAAGTATGGCCGACTTGATCTCCTATTCAACAATGCTGGTATTGGTGCACCGCCGGTCACACCGGATGAACTGGCGATTGATCTCTGGCAGAATGTCGTGAATACCAATCTCAATGGATCTTTTTACTGTGCCCGGGCGGCTTTTTCACTCATGCGGGAGCAGAAACCTATGGGCGGGCGGATCATCAATAATGGCTCGATCTCGGCGCATGTCCCGCGCCCTAACAGCATTGCTTATACCTCAACCAAGCACGCGATTACGGGACTGACGCGCAGTCTCTCGCTCGATGGGCGCGCCTTTGATATCGCCTGTGGCCAGATCGATATCGGGAATGCGGAAACGCCGATGACAGCCGTTATGAAGAAAGGTGTTCCGCAAGCCAACCTCACGGTAGCGTCAGAGCCGGTCATGGATGTAGAGAATGTCGCTTCCGCCGTCCTATACATGGACAGCCTCAGTTTGGACGCGAATGTGCAGTTCATGACAGTTATGGCGACGAAGATGCCGTTTATCGGGCGCGGATAGAGCAGGACTTTCAATCTGGAATTTGATACATATATCTAACCGATCGTTCCAATATATTTGAGAAGGAAAGTCAGGTGTATTATGTCCAACTTACGTAAAGTAAGTCGCGTTATCCTTTCTATTGAAGCTTCGGACGGGGCTGGCGTGAAGCTGCGCCGCTCAATTGGATCGGAATTAATATCGGAATTGGACCCGTTTCTGTTGCTTGATAATTTCGGTACCGAGAATCCGGATGATTATATTGCGGGCTTTCCGTCTCATCCCCATCGTGGCTTTGAAACCGTGACCTATATGATCGATGGCCAGATGCGGCATAAGGATTCGACCGGTGCGGAAGGCGTGCTCGGTCCGGGCAGCGTGCAGTGGATGACGGCTGGGCGTGGGATCGTGCATTCCGAAATGCCGGAACAGCGCGAGGGTCGGATGAGCGGGTTCCAGCTTTGGGTGAATCTTCCGGCGAAGGACAAGATGTGCACGCCGCGTTATCAGAATATCGACCCGGAAGATGTCCCGGAAGTGTCACTTGATAAAGTAACGCTTCGGGTGCTCGCGGGAGAGGTTGAAGGTCCCGACAGTCTTGTTGCCGGGCCGGTGACAGGCGTCGCGACCGACCCCATCTATATCGATGTGATGTTAAGTCCGGGTGGTAGTTATCGCCATGCGGTGCCGGAAGGACATACGGCTTTCGCCTATGTGTTTGACGGCGCGGTGAATGTCAGCGGTCAGGATGTGACGCAGCATCATCTAGCCATTCTCTCCGACGGGGATGAAGTGGAACTTTCGAGTGAGACCGGAGGCCGAGCGATCCTGGTTGCCGGGCGACCGATTGGCGAACCTGTGGCACGCTATGGCCCGTTCGTGATGAACAGCTTTGATGAAATTCAGCAGGCTGTTCGCGATTTCCAGACAGGCAATTTTTAACCTTGCTTGATCGACCGGGGAAAGGCCGTTAGGATTTTCCCCGGCTTAATTGTCACCATAGAGAATGACGAAAAGGACCTGCGCCAATGACTGTTGATATTTCCTCACCCATTACCCTCCCGTGCGGTGTTTCCGTTAAAAACAGGATTGCCAAAGCCCCGATGACCGAGGGGTTGGCCGATCCGATGAACCGCGCGACGAAACGTCATGTCACGCTATACCGCAAATGGGCGGAAGGCGGCGCCGGCATTCTTGTAACGGGCAATGTTCAGGTGGACCGCCGATATCTGGAACGGCCAGGTAATGTTGTCATCGATCAGAATGGTGGGATGGAGGAACTTCGCGCCTTCGCTGCTGCGGGAACGGCCAACAATACCCTTCTGTTGATGCAGATCGGTCATGCTGGGCGTCAGACACCCCGCCGCGTAAACCCGCGGCCTGTCGCCCCATCCGAAATTGCTATGACCTTACCCGACAGCGCCTTCGGTGCGCCGCGCGCCCTTACCTCTGATGAGGTTGACGATGTAATCCAGCGTTTTATCTATGTTGCGACGGTTGCTAAGGAAACGGGCTTTTCAGGCGTTCAGGTACATGGCGCGCATGGATATCTAATTTCTGAATTTCTCTCGCCGCTAGCCAATCAACGGACGGATAAATGGGGCGGCAGCCTTGAAAATCGCGCACGACTATTGCGGTCCGTTGTGCAGGGCATCCGAAAAGCGGTGGGACCGGCCTATCCGATTTCCGTAAAGCTGAATTCGTCGGACTTTCAGAACGGCGGTTTCAGCCATGAAGATTGCTTGCAGGTTGTGAAATGGCTGGAGGAAGACACTGTCGATCTTCTTGAAATTTCAGGGGGCAACTATGAAAACCCCGCCATGATGATCGGTGCGCGTGGGGCCGAAGAAATTCGCAATACGACCATCGCCAGAGAGGCATACTTTATGGGATATGCGAAAAGTATTCGCGACGCGACCAATGTCCCCTTGATGATCACGGGTGGCTTTAGGAGTCGCGCGGCAATGGACGCGGCCCTCGCCGAAGGAAATGTGGATGTTATCGGGATCGCCCGCCCGATGTGTGTGGACACGGATGCCCCCAATCTGCTGCTTGCCTCACCTGACGCCAGCACTATTGCCTATGAACAATCGATCAAGCCCTCAAAAGGAGCGCTTGGCTGGTTTTGCTTGAACATCATCCGGATAGCCGATGGCAAAGCGCCTGATCCCGAGATGTCCGGGGAAAGCGCCATCACAGCCTACCTTGAAAATGAAGAGCGGACAGCTGCCGAGCTAGAGAGAATGAGCGAAAATTAGCTGGTTAAAATATATTATTGGGTATTTTTGGATAGAGCAGCTTATTTACAGTCTTTCCTACTCTTTAAATAGTAAAGCTGATCTTTGCGAACCTGCAGATTCTCAAGATTTTCTTTAGCCTCGCCATTATTCTCAGCCCCAATCACGGGCAGAATAAATAGGGCGCCTAGGTAGCCGACTATCTGATTTTTTCTCCGATCCCCCTTAATAACCAATTCATTATCGTCGATTGCTTCGTTGACTTTCAAAAGCGCTGAACCAAGTTCTGGGCATTTCATGATGAGATCTGCTTCATTTATGTGAAGCAATTTCAGAATCTCAGCGTCAGATTTATTTGCGCGGGTCACAGGAAGGTCGGGCGCGGATCTGGCACAGCCGAACAAAAAACCGAGTGCCAATGCCGCGCATAAGTACACACGGATCTTTTTATAATTGGATGCACACATTGCTTAGTTATAAATCAGATGCGTTATTGAATTTCTTGAATAAATCAGTTGTTGAAGGCAATCGCTCGTCCTTTGCCTTCCAGCGCGCCCCAGCTGAAGAATGAGACACCGACGGAACCATGTCTTACAAAAATGATTGCATCAGCTCCTATCTCAGCCGCTCTTTCCTTTAGCGCCTCATCAACCATTTCTGGTGTCGGGTCTGCATTGAAAATAGTTGTTTTATTTACGGTCACTTCGATGTCACCGATGACAGTATACTTTCTGTCAGTAATATCGTCTTCCGTGAGAATTATTTTGGCAGGGTCTTTTTTCTCTACTTCAGAAATACTGGCAATTTCAACAGTCTTTCCATCTTTAGTGACTTGTGAGTCTGACCAAGTAGCGCAGCCTGAAACGAGAAACATCAACGAAAAAACAATTATAGATTTTTTTAACATTTTCAAATCCGCGAATAAACATACTGATGAGGTAAAAAACCTTTGAGGAATTTATTTTGAACGGTGAACAATAAATACGTGTGCCAAGGTTTGCAAGTCTTTGCGCGTATAACTAGGAAAATATTAAACTATGAATTTTATAAAATTTGATCGCAGTCAATGCGACATTAGATGGGTAAAGTAAGTTTATTGTTCTATTATCTAGGAGGGAGAAGCTTATGTTCGATAACCCGTCATTAATAACGCGAATTGCGATTGGCAAGTTTATCGGGCTGATTTTTGGCTTGATCGGCTTTTTTCTACTGCCATATTTTTGGCCTGAAGGCGATATGTTGCTGCGGCTTGGGGTGTTGTTCTGGTATATCACTGTCGGGGCGTTTATCGGCGTTTTCGGGGTGATGAACTGGCACCCTATAATCCGTATGCCTATGCCTTGGTGGTTCCGCGCGCCTTGGATTGGCGGCTGGATGAATTTTGTCCTGACCCTTTTTGCTTATGATACGTTTCAGCAGATGATGCTTTATATGTTCGGGCCCGATTTTCCCTTTCTGTCACCTTTCTGGTTCATTTTGGAAGGCGCCGTTATCGGTCTCATCATGGGGTATTTTGCGACAAAGTTTGGCGGAGAAGGAAAGGACACCGTCCCCGACCAACCTCGATAGTCGGTATTGTTGAGGGAGAGATTGATGGCGGAGGTGTCATCGCTGCCGCATAATCTCTTTTTCGACGGCTTCCAGACGATCCTTGCCAAAATACATTTCGTCGCCGACAAAAAGCATTGGCGCGCCGAAGCAGCCGCGTTCGACGGATGCATTCGTATTGCCGATAAGTGCGTCCTTTATCGGTTGTTCCTGTATGCGGTCAAGAATATGCGCACCATCAAGATCGGCGGCGTCCAGCACGGCGGTAACCACTTCCGGATCGTCCATCTTCTTCTCATCTTCCCACATGGCCGTAAACATGGTGTCCGTATATTTGGCCGCATAGCCCTCATCCTCGGCGACAATCGCGCCCCGCATCATCTGAACGGTATTAACAGGAAAATGCGGGTTCATTGTGAATTTCGCCAACTTGTGCTCTTTGACAAAACGCGCCGCTTCAAGGCGCATGTAATTCATCTTGAGAGGGATCTCTGCGAACTGCTGCATTGGTGATTTGTTGTTGGTCATCTTGAAGACGCCACCTAGCAAAATCGGAAAATAGGCGAATTTCACCCCGGTTCTTTTTTCAATCTCGGGAATAACCTTATGCACGAAGTAGCAGTTGGGGCTGCCGAAGTCATAGTGAAATTCAACCTTTACCGTCATGTGATCATTCCTTTTTAGTATTTTATCTCCATGATATGCTGCAGTTTGAACCGAGACGCGACAAGAGACAAGAGTTGTCTTATGCTGTAGGGATACAATCAATAAGAATGATAATTGGGAGCACGAAGATGAATGAAATTTCCAATGAGAGAGCAAAATTCAGCCAGATGACGGACGGCACAGCGGCTGATTACAAGATCATTTCCGATAACTTCAAGGTTTTTTCCAAGGAACTACCGGACCGGGTCTTGGATCACTTGAAATTACTGGAGGGTGATTTCGGCGGGTTTTCGGTGGACCGGCTTGAACATTCATTGCAAAGCGCGACCCTTGCCCATCAGGATGGGCAGGATGAGGAATATGTTGTTGCCGCTTTGCTGCATGATATCGGTGATACTCTAGGAACTTTTAATCATGCGGACATTGGCGCGGCAATGCTGAAGCCGTTTGTTTCGGAAAAGATCCATTGGATTCTCGAAAAGCATGGTATTTTTCAGGGCTATTATTTCTTTCATCATATCGGACTGGACCGCGACATGCGCGAACAGTTCCGTGGTCATGAGCATTTCGAGGATTGCGCACATTTCTGTGCGGCTTACGATCAGGCCGCATTTGATAAGAGTTTTGAATCCGCACCGCTTGAATTTTTTGAACCAATGGTCCGCCGGGTAATGGCGGCGCCCAAGCAATCCATTTATCTGATGGAGTAGGGATCCGCTCCTTTGCTGTTCTTATAGCTTTGTTGCCATGGCCGCCGGTGTTTGCTCCTGCCGGCTGACTTGAAGCTCCCGGTGGGAAATATAGGTTGCCGCGCCTACAATGACTGCACCACCAATCATCACAAATGGGTCAAGCGGTTCGCCAAAGACCATCACGCCAAGAATAGAGGCCCAGATCAACTGCAGGAAGCCGAGCGGCTGGGTAACCGTAATGGGGGCTGCCTGAAAGGCTCGGGTCAGGGTGTAATGGCCTGAGGTGGCGATAACGGCGGCTAGGGAAAGCCAGGCAAGTTCATATGTTGTCGGAGGGCGCCATTGTATTATAGCTCCCGGTAGCAGGATTATAGCACATCCGATCGTGAGCATGCCGACGATCATGGATGAGCTTTGGGTGCCCGTCAGCTTCTTTGCAATTAAGAAGGAGACGGCGAATAGCGGCGCGGCACAGAGCTGTGCGAGTTGGCCGAGATTAATTTCCTGAAAGCCGGGCCGCAAAATGATAAGCGCGCCGATAAATCCGGCAATCACGCCGCCAATCCGCCGAAATTGAAGTTTCTCACCGAGAAAGAGCGCCGCGCCGATGGTGACAAAAATCGGAGCGACATAGCCGATCGCAGTTACCTCCGCAATCGGAATGCGGGCCATGGCATAGAACCAGAGAATAACGCCACCCCCGTGCATAAGGCCCCGGAAAATATAAAGGCGGGTGTCCCGTTTGCTGGGGAACCCGGGCCAGTGCCGAACAAGCATAGGCAGGATCAGCAACGTTCCCAAACTATACCGGATAAATGCGGCCTCAATCGCCGGCATATCTGAGCCAAGGTGGCGTATGATTCCGGTCATGCCAACAAAGAGAAAACTGGTCAGGATCATCCAGGCAATCCCTTGCAGGGTCGTACTGTTACTCAGGGAATTGGAGACGGACATGCGCAGGCCTTTTTATTTTTATGGCGGCGCCCTGTAAAGAGATGCTCAAGCAAAGCTGCCGCGCCGACAATCATTTTAAGGCGCGCGGCTGCATTTGACTACTTTATTTCAGATTGCAAAAAACTGAAGTTAGAAGAGCGAGATTCTATGTCCTCTGTTTAAGCCATTTATTGGTCCATTATGCCGCGATGGGCCTGATCTCCCCATAGTTCTTCTACTTTTGCATCCCGGCCGCAGCTGTAGCGGTAGAATTTATATTTCCACGGACTCTTTTCAGAATAGTTCTGATGGTAGTCTTCTGCCGGGTAAAAGGTTGTCGCGTTTCGTATGGGCGTAACGACAGGAGCGTTTAATAGACCGGATGCGTTAAGGGCCGCTTTAGAATTCTCCGCTGTTGATTTTTGGGCGTCGCTAGTGGCGAAAATGGCTGTTTTATAGCTTTCGCCCCGGTCGCAGAATTGCCCGCCATCGTCTGTTGGATCGACACTCCGCCAGAAAATATCGAGGAGATCGGCATAAGTGACCTTGTCCGGGTCAAAGATAATCTCGACGGCTTCCAGATGTCCGCTGCCGCCGGCCGAGACAGACTTGTATGTCGGATTGGGGGCCTCCCCTCCGATATACCCTGACGTCGTCCGCGTCACGCCGGGAACATGATCAAAGTCCGATTCCACACACCAGAAACAGCCGCCAGCAAATATAGCACTTTCTTCTGCCGCGGCAGCTTGGGATGTCAGGCCCAAGACACCGCCTGTAAAAACTGCGACCACCAGTATAAACTTAAAAAAGGGCGAATATACTTTCTGCATTTAATGACACTCCGCTTCACTTTAATTGCCGATGATCGAAAGCTGCGCTAATTAAGCCGCGAATCCCAGAGCATCTCGCAGATAGTTGACATCACAAAAACGTCAATGTACCGGATGCGCCTCAGGACGCCTTTTCTTTTTCCGCCATTTTATTGATCCCCGTCTTCTTGTTTATTTTCCGGAGTGTCGGGCCCTAGTCCGCATAGCCTGGCAATTGCCGGTCGAGTTTGCGCAGGAGTGCACTCCAGGCAATCCCGGAAACGGCGGTCAAGCCTTTCTCCCCTTGTTTTGCCGTCACTTCCATAACGCTGTCGGATGGGTAACGAAGCTTGCGGCCACCCGCGAGGCTGGCAACCTGCATCTCGCAGGCGCGCTCCAAGAAATACATGCTCAAAAATGCATCGCGGACCGTCGGGCCGAGCGCGAGCGTGCCATGGTTCCAAAGCAGCATTAAATCCTTATCGCCCAGATCTTTCTGCAGGCGCGGCCGTTCGTCATGATTAAGTGCGACGCCTTCATACTCATGGTAGGCAAGCTGTTCTCTTATGAGTAGTGCTGTCTGGTTGAGTGGCAATAGCCCCTCTTCCTGTGTCGCAACGGCGGTGCCGGCAGCTGTATGCAGATGCATGACGCAACCAGCATCGTGCCGAACTTCATGTACAGCAGAGTGTATTGTGAAGCCGGCGGGATTCACAGGATACTCACTTTCACCGACAATGTCGCCGTTCATGTCAATTTTGACCAAGGACGAGGCGGTGATTTCATCAAATGTCATGCCATAGGGGTTAATGAGAAAATGGTTGTCGTCTCCCGGCAGGCGCGCGGAGATATGGGTGAAAATCAGATCATCCCAGCCAAAAAGCGAGACTAGTCGATAGGCCGCTGCGAGATCGGTCCGGATTTCCCATTCAGCGTTACTGAATTGCTCACGTCGCGATGATTTCTGTACTGTGGCCAAGCTCATTCTAATCTCCCGTGTTAAGTTTCCAAGGTTGGGGCATCAATCTGAAAGCCGCGTATAAACCCGGAATACATATATTTTCTGTTTCTTCTGATAGTTGAGTGTAGCGGATGTTTTTGCTCAAGAGCAATTCCCTTTTATCCCCACGTGCCCTAACGCGGTGTTAATAATTATACGGTAATTCTATATAAGTCATTACAAGTAAAGAGTGGCCGAGTGGGCTGATTTAACAGATGATGAAAAAAATTATCCAGTTTTTCAAGAAAAAGAGCAGTATTTTCAAGAAAAAGATCAGCCCGGAAGAAGCGGGGGGCGAGGTAAAATATTCCAAATTTGGAATTGGTCCTCGGCTTATTGCAGCATTCTCCATCGTTGCGATTCTAACTATTGCTATTTCCGCAATCAGCTGGGTCAGCCTGGGGGTAATCACAACTGCGCAGGAAGAGCTTATTAATGAGAAAGTTCCTGCGATCTCTCATGCCTTGAAACTCGCAAACGAAACAACGGCGCTCGCGGCGGCCGCGCCGCAGCTTAGCACGGCGAGAACGGAAGCTGAGCGTCTCCTGAGCTTTAAAAGTATCACCAATACGGGCAAAAAAGCTTCTGAGGAGTTGAGTTTACTCAGTGAGTACTTGAATGAGAATGCATCACTTCAGAAAGTTGATGATGGCCTGAAAAAAATGCTGGAAAGTCTTGCTCGGCTTAATGAGCAGGTTAAACAGCGCATTGAATATTCGAAACAGCTTCAGTCGACAGCTCCCGGCCTCTCTGTCGCCCGCGACGTACTTGATACCGGGCTGAGCTCGTTCCTGCTCCCTCTGAGGGTGCAGGTAATCAAGAATTCCGATAAATGGAATGAGATGCTTTCGCAGTCTGTCGGTCAGGCGTTGACGGGAGTACGGCCGAAATATGATACGTCCGAGCTCTCGAGCGAGACCCTTAGTATTCTGCGTTTTCAGGAAGATATCTTCTCTTTCAAGAGCAGTGGGTATCAAATGCTGAGCTTGCTGACGGAGGGTTTGCTGGAGAGTGATATTGATGCTGTTAAAGATTTTGAAGCCATTTTCTTGTCTTCGATTGCATCGATGGGCACACCACTGGACGCAATTGAAAAACAGACATCGAAAGGACGGACGCAGGAATTGTCTGAGTTGTTCGCCGATTTTCTGGCCATGGGCGTCGAAGAAAGCACTTCGAGCTCGGTAAATATTTTTAAGACCCGAATTAAGGAACTGGAGGCTGCGAAAGCTGCCGAGGGCATTGTAAGCGAAAGTCGGTTTTTGACCGGGATCCTCGTTAATAATGTAAATACCTTTACGGCGGAAATTGAGGAATCTCTGGGCACTGCAGGTCAGCAAAATGCCACACTTGCGAATACGACAAAGATAACCCTGCTGGCCTGCGCAGTGATTGCCTTGTTGATTACAATCGCGATCGGCTGGCTTTATGTCCGACGGAATATAATTCGTCGACTGATGCTTCTAGTGGCTTCTGCACGGCGGCTTTCCGAGGGGGATCTGTCTTCAAGCATCTACCGCGACGGTCGCGATGAAATTGCCCAGATGGGCCATGCTCTCGTCGGGTTCCGCAATACTGCTCGGGAAGCTGAAGTAGCGCGCGCGGACGCAGAAGTTGAACGGCAGAAGCGTGAGGAAGAAAAAGGCAAGCGTGAGGAAGATCAGCGCAATGCTGAAAAAGCGGCCCGCGAAGAGCGTGAGCGGCTTGAACGCGAATCTGCGGAAACGAAAGCCAGAGAGCGGAACCAGCTCGCCGATACATTCGAGGGCAGCGTGAAGCATCTGGTTGAAAGATTTGCTGCCGCTGCTTCGGAAATGACGGGTATGTCGCAGTCAATGACCAAGTCCGCCGAAGATACTACGCAGCGGTCCGCGACTGTCGCTTCGGCGTCAGATCTTGCAACATCCAGCGTCAATTCAGTTGCGGCTGCAACAGAGGAACTTACCTCTTCCATCAATGAAATCAGCCGTCAGGTCAACCAAGCTGCGGCCATTGCAGGAGATGCTGTCTCTGAAGCCGAACGGACCAATATAATGGTTACGTCGCTGAACGAGGCTGCGTCCAAAATCGGCGATGTCGTTGGTCTGATTAATGACATTGCGGGGCAAACCAATCTGCTCGCTCTGAACGCGACGATTGAAGCTGCGCGCGCCGGCGATGCTGGTAAGGGATTAGCGGTTGTCGCAAGTGAGGTTAAGAGCCTGGCCGCCCAGACCGCTAAAGCAACAGAGGAAATCTCTGAGCAGATCAAGGCTGTTCAAGAGGAGACTGGAAACGCTGTTGGGGCTATTGGCGGTATCACAACGACCATCGGCAAGATCAATGAGATTGCAACTTCAATTTCCGCTGCGGTGGAAGAGCAAGGTGCTGCGACCGTCGAGATCAGCCGTAGCGTTCAGCAAGCCGCCGAGGGATCACAAGAGGTCTCCCAGAATATCGTGTCCGTGAGAAATGCAGCGGAATCGACTGGAAAATCGGCGCAGGAAGTCGAAGAAATCTCGGACGGCCTTGCCAAGGAAGTCACTGAACTGGACCAGCAGGTAGAAGGGTTTCTTGCGCAAGTTCGCGCCAGCTAATTCTTGAAATAACTGAAAAAGGCAGTAGTTACAGGCGAAATATCCTGAAATAAGTACTGTCTTTTATTTTTCTAATATTCGCTCGTAATAATTGATTAAAACAAGCATATAACTATCGTTTATGCTTACTCTATAAAAACAATATATTTTTTTCTGGTCAAAACGCATTCTTTGAGTCACAGTTACCGAGCAATAAAAAAGAATAACGTTTTAAACTGGGAGGTGGACGCCAAGGCGTCCGGAAGCGTATTCATAATAATTTTGAAGATGCATCTGGAAGCTTGTGCAGCCATTAGTTATGAGTGAACAAAAACACAAATAGTATAAATTCTGAGGACACTTCAGCGACGGATGCGCTGTTAAGTGTCCAGGATGTAAGTGTTCATTTTGGCGGCATCGTCGCGTTAGACGGTGTGTCATTTGATATTCCTTCGGGTCAAATCGTCGGGCTAATTGGTCCAAATGGGGCCGGGAAAACGACCCTGTTCAATTGTATAAGTCGCCTCTATGACGTGAACTGGGGCGATATCCTTTTTTCCGGGCACTCCATCCTTAAGAGCCCAGTTCACAGGATGAGTGAGATTGGCCTTGGTCGGACATTTCAAAATCTCGCGCTATTCTCTAACCTGAGCGTTCTTGACAATATCATGATTGGTGGGCATTCGACTGCAAACTCGGATTACATCAGCAATGCGCTGCACTTGCCCTGGATAAAGCGAGAAGAGAAGGAGCTTCGACAGCGGGCTTTTGAAATGCTCAAGTTTATGGAACTTGAAGACACGGCTTTGCAACGGATCGGAGATCTTTCTTTCGGAATACAAAAACGGCTCGAGATCGCCCGGGCACTGTTGAGTAATCCCAAACTTCTTCTGATGGATGAGCCTGCGGGAGGGCTCAATCACAATGAGTTGTCTCTCCTTCTGAATACAATCCGTCGAATTCGCGACGAGTTTGGCACAACAGTTTTGCTGGTGGACCATCATATGGGCGTGGTTATGGATGTTTCCGAGAAAGTGGTTGCACTCAACTTTGGCCGCAAGCTTGCCGAAGGGCCGCCCGCTGAAATCCAGCAACATCCTGATGTTATTGAAGCGTATCTGGGGACGGGCAAGAAATGAGTCAATTGCTTGATGTAAAAGGGCTTGAAGCGTCATATGGCCCGACGAAAGTTCTGCACGGGCTGGATTTCAGTCTAGACCAGGGCGGGGTTACAACAATTCTCGGCGCGAATGGCGCCGGTAAAACAACAACACTTCGCGCAATCAGTGGGATGGTTACCCGAAAAGGGACGATACAGCTAGAAGGCGCGGAACTTTCCGCCCTGCAGACAGCGGATATCACACGTAAGGGCATTGCCCATGTTCCGGAGGGACGCGGAACGTTCGTGAGAATGTCTGCGGAAGACAATTTACGTCTTGGAGCCTATAGCCGGAGCGACAGAGCGGGCATTGCCGAAGATATTGAGCGGGTTTATAGCTATTTCCCTATCCTCAAGCAGCGGCGAGGTCAGCAGGCGGGCACGTTAAGTGGCGGTGAAGCACAGATGCTGGCCGTTGGCCGGGCTTTGATGTTACGGCCGCAGCTTTTGTTGCTTGATGAACCTTCTTTTGGCCTTGCGCCGCTAATTGTTCAGGAACTCTTTGATATCCTGAAAAGAATCAATGTGGAAGAAGGGGTGAGTATGCTGCTGGTCGAGCAAAACGCGTCGCTGGCGCTTGAGCTGGCCGATCATGCCTATTTGCTGGAAACGGGAAATATCGTTATCTCCGGCACCTCGGAATCAATTCTTGAAAATGAGACCGTTCGTCGGTCCTACTTAGGGTATTAGGACGTTCCCATGGATCTTTTTCTGCAGCAATTACTAACTGGTATCGCAAATGGCGCTATTTACGCGTGCCTGGCACTTGCGGTCGTGATGATTTATCAGGCCATCGATCATTTCAATTTTGCACAGGGCGAAATGGCGATGTTCAGCACCTATATCTGCTGGGCGATGATTGCGGGCGGCGTGCCCTACTGGCTTGCGTTCTTTGCGACGATCATTATTTCCTTTGTCGGTGGGCTCGCGATTGAGCGGATCATCTTTAAGCCACTTCACAGCGCGCCGGTTCTGAGCCATATCGTTGTCTTTATTGGCCTTGTCGCCATTTTTAATAGTACTGCCGGCGCGATTTGGGATCACAATATCAAGACATTCCCCTCGCCCTTTCCGGAAGGATCTTTCGGGGGGCTGATTGGGCTGCATGAAGTTGGCATGTTCTTTGTGACGCTGCTTTTGTTATTGGCAATTTTCTGCTTTTTCCGTTTTACACGGGTTGGCATGGCCATGCAGGCGGCGGCGGCCAATCCTGATTCTGCCGGGCTCGTCGGCATTCGGGTCGGCTGGATGCTGGCCTTGGGCTGGGGGTTGGCCGCAGCAATCGGCGCTGTGGCTGGAATGATGATTGCACCGATCGTCTTTTTGGAACCGAACATGATGCTGGGTATTCTTCTCTATGGTTTTGCGGCCGCGATCGTCGGCGGGATAACAAGCCCGGGAGGGGCTGTCGCCGGTGGCTTTTTGGTTGGCATTATCGAAAATATGGCAGGAACGTATATTCCGGCCATTGGCAGTGAATTGAAACTGACGGTTGCTCTGATTTTGATCGTGACCGTTCTGTTGTTCAAGCCCAACGGCTTGTTCGGTAAAACCATTGTGACCAGGGTATAATAATATGGCAACCGATGTAGAAACGCGTATGGATACTAAATTGAACGTCGGCGCGAAAATCCCTTTCAAGTGGGTCATTCCCTTCATTGTGATTGGCGCAGTCTTGCCCTTTTTT
>CALEMG010000308.1 GCA_937910835.1 uncultured Alphaproteobacteria bacterium
CGGGTCCGCAAGTTGAAGGATGGAGAATTCTGTTTTCATCTCAGGCGTTTGCCTTCATTTCTTCAAGCGGATACATACGCCCGGGATTGAGGATATTCTCCGGATCGAACCCTTCCTTGATGCGCGCGGTGATCTTCTGAATGGCGGGTGCCTGTGGGTGAAACGGCGCAATGTGCTGCCGCAGTTCGTTTGATCCGCGAATGAGTGTCGCATGGCCCGCGCCATGAAGCGCACCGCGGATATGGCTCTCTCCGCCGTCCTCGCCCTCTTCCGGCAGTTCTACCCAGAGAAGCCCGCCGCCCCAGTCCAGGAAATAGCTCGCCTCTGGCATCTTGTCCGCAATCGCCGTGACGACAGAGGCGGCATTAGCGGGTGGAAGGGAGAGTTTCCAGAGCGGTCTAGAGGATCCCGTGAAAGCACTGGCATTGCTCATGAAGTTCCAGAAGGATTCCGAGTTCTTGCCATGCAGTTCCTCAAGCGCACCCTCGCTCCCAAACATCTCGCGAATGACGTTACAGCGGAATTCGGCGGACGGGCCCGGCCCCTCGATTTTAAGGGCCAGCACCGATTTGCCGGGATCGCGGATATAATCAATGTCGCTTTTGGCGACGATATTGGCGGGCAGCCAGGCAGCGGCGGCGATATCATGGACGGAGGAAAGCCCCCGGTTCATGATCGGCTGCGCCTTTTCCAGCGGCGCATCATAAAGCAGCACAGTCCGTGTCTTTTCCGGGCGCGGTAGCACCTTGAAGGTAAGTGACGTGGCGATGGCGAGGGTGCCGTAGCTGCCCGCAACCAACTTGCAGAGATCATAGCCGGTGACGTTCTTCATCACCCGGCTTCCCGTGTGAAAGGGCTGGCCACGCCCGGTGAAACCCTCGACCCCCAGCAGATGATCGCGCGCGCTGCCTGCCTTGATGCGCGCCGAACCGGAGAGATTGGCGCTGAAAATCCCGCCAAGCGTCCCCTCTTCCGCCTCCTGCCCGAAAAGCGGGCCGTAATCCGGCGGATCAAAGGCAAGGCGTTGCTCACTCTGGCGGAGGAGTGACTTGATCTCGGATATCTTCGTGCCGGCCTTCGCCTTCATCACCAGTTCGGCGGGTTCATACATCTCGACCCCGGCAAGGCCGGAAAGATCAAGCGCCTGCTCCGTCGTCACGGGGCGGCCGATCCCCTCCTTCGTGCCGCCGCCCCGGATCGCGAGGCCATGCCTGCCCGCGAGCGCCCAGTCGAGCATGTCGGCAATCTGCTGTTCTTCAGTGATTTTCGTGATCTGCATGTCGGTCTAGAATCTCGGAATATCGGGGAACGGCAACTCGCCGTTATGGACATGCATCTTGCCAAGCTCGGCGCAGCGATGGAGGATCGGAAAGACTTTCCCCGGATTAAGCCGTCCGTCCGGATCGAAGTCGCATTTAAGCCGCTGCTGCTGCTTTAAATCTTCCTCAGTGAACATCTCCCCCATGAGATCGCGCTTCTCGATCCCGACGCCATGTTCGCCGGTGAGAACGCCTCCGACCTCTACACAGAGCTTGAGGATATCCGCGCCGAAAGCTTCGCATTTTTCAAGCTCGCCGGGATTATTCGCATCGAACAAGATCAGCGGGTGCAGGTTGCCATCGCCAGCATGAAAGACATTGGCGACGCGAAGGCCGTAATGCTTGGAGAGCTCATTCATCCGCGCCAGAACTTTCGGGAGCTGGCTACGCGGGATGGTGCCGTCCATACACATATAATCGGGGGAAATACGCCCCACCGCCGGGAATGCCGCCTTGCGCCCGGCCCAGAAGGTCGTGCGTTCCTCTTCGCTCGAACTGATCCGGCTGACAGTTGCGCCGCAGTTTTTCGCAATTTCATCGATCTGCGTCTGATAATAGGCAATCTCGACTTCGGGGCCGTCCAGTTCAACAATCAAAAGTGCCTCAACGTCGAGGGGGTAGCCTGCGTGACAGAATTCCTCCGCCGCGTGAATGGCATAGCGATCCATCATCTCCATGCCCGCCGGGATAATGCCCGCGCCGATGATCTTGCCGACGCAATCGCCCGCCTGCTCGCTGGAAGGAAAGCCGATAAGTTGAGCGGAAATAAACTCAGGGCTTCGGAGGATGCGCACCGTTACCTCGGTAATCACGCCCAAGAGCCCTTCTGAGCCGGTCATAATGCCAAGGAGGTCATAGCCTTCCGCGTCCAGATGCTTGCCGCCGAGGCGGATGATATCCCCCTCCATCGTCACCATCTCGATCCCGAGGACATTATGGGTGGTAAGGCCATACTTCAGGCAATGCACCCCGCCGGAATTCTCCGCCACATTGCCGCCGATGGTGCAGGCGATCTGGCTGGACGGGTCCGGCGCGTAGTAGAAGCCATCCGCCTTCACCGCATCGGTAATGGCAAGGTTGGTGACCCCCGGTTGCGCGACAACGCAGCGGTTGTCATAATCGATTTCAAGGATCTTGTTGAATTTGCCAAGACCGAGAAGTACCCCGTCAGCAAGCGGCAGAGCGCCGCCAGAAAGCGCCGTGCCCGCGCCGCGCGGCACCACATTGCCCCCTTCGGCCTTGCAGTATTTCAGAATTTCGGAAATTTCCCGCACTGTCGAGGGCAGCACGGCGATCATCGGGAGTTGACGGTAAGCGCTGAGCCCGTCGCATTCAAAGGCGCGCAAGTCGTCTTTATCGTCAATCACGCCTTCCGGATCGGGAATGATCCGGCGCAATCCCGCCACCAGCGCATCGCGCTTGGCCAGCACATCGGCATTCGGCTTGGGCATTAACATGACGGCTCCCCCTTCAGGTTTGTTCCCTGTTCCCCTGACATAGGGCGGAAAGCCAGCGCTTTGCAAACAAAAAAACCGTCAATGCCGGAGCATTACGGTTTTTTCCACATTACAGAACCAGCGATGTCAGCGGCAGATTAGCCCTGACGCGCCTTGAAACGGCGGTTGGTTTTGTTGATAACGTAAACGCGTCCTTTACGGCGTACCACGCGACAATCGCGATGACGCTTTTTCGCGGACTTGAGCGAGTTCAAGACTTTCATTGTCCAGATCCTAACAGCTTAGTGAATTCGAAGGCCGGAACATACTGACCCCTGCGCGGCGTGTCAATGACGAAAAGAGTTGATTTAGCGAAGAAATTGCCAGTTGCCCGTGTGGACCGCCGATCAGACGATCTCAACGGGTTTACGGCCGTAAATCCGGAAAACCTTGAGGCGGCCGGCCTCCATTTCCTTGATCCGCCGCATCCAGAGTTCGCCTTCGTTGAGAATCCAATTATGTAGATGGCCGCTCTTCTCGCCATTGCTGGTGCGGGACGCGTAATCGGCAAAGGCGCGGAGTACATTCGCCTTGTATTCATTGGTGATATTCTCGGCAATGCTGATCTCGAACCCGGCCGCCGTCAGCAACTTGCGCGTTTCCTGTACATCGATAGGATGCGCGCCAATCGGCTCGGCCTCCCGCCAGGGATTTAGTTCCGGTGCGTCCGGTGCGATGCCTTCCAGCATATAATCGGACATCATGAACTGACCCGAAGGCTTCAGCATCTTGTATACTGCTGCAAAACAACCCGCCTTGTTCGCAACCGGAAACAACGCCTCGGACGAATAGACCACATCGGCAGAGCGTTGCTTGGGGTTGAAATTTTCAAAATCGCAATGAAGGAAATTAATTTTCCGCGCGAGACCCGCCATTTTTGTCATCTCATTGGCGGCATCCTGCAAAATCTGGTCCGAGTCATAGCCGGTAACATAGGCGTCATATTGTTCCGACACCCATCGGGAAAATCCGCCAAGACCGCTACCCAGCTCCGCGACACTCAAGGCCTTGTTTATACCAAGCGGCTGAGTCATCATCGCCTTCGCATCGTCGGGGACGCAACGTGTCATCCCCTCACCAATCAAGGTGACCACCGATTGCTGACGGGCGAGGCTCCATCCCTTGACCGTAGGTGGACCGTCATCAATGACGGCCTCCCGTGCCTCAGCCTCCCTGGATTTTTGGGACTGTTTTCCGCCGTCCAGCTCATAGCCGTCCCTCCAGGCCTTCAGGCGGTGTTTGATCGACGGCTTAAGGTCCGTTTCTGGACTATCCGATTCTGCGCTCATTCAAAAATCCTGGAATATCTTCCATTACCGGCCCAAAATTTGACCGTATATTAGAATATCCCAGAAAAGAATTAACCATTCGTAAAACGCAACTCCGTCTCACCAAAGGAAGCCGGGCGTTCAGGAGGCGCTCGCCGCCTCCCAATAGGGCACACGCAGTTCCCGCTTCATAACCTTGCCGATGGTGCTCCGCGGGAGATTATCACGGAACTCAACCCCGCTGATCCGCTGGGTCTTGCCAAGGCGGTTATTGACCCAGTCTTTCAGTGCGCCCTCTGTCAGGTCCGTGCCTTCCTTCGGCACGACGAGCGCGAGCGGGGTTTCGCCCCATTCCTCGCTCGGGATACCGATCACCGCAACATCGTCAACATCCTCATGCTGCGCAAGCTCCACCTCGATATCAGCGGCGTAGATATTGAACCCCCCGGAGATGATCATATCCTTCTTGCGATCCAGCAAAAAGAGGAAGCCATCCTCATCAAACCGGCCCATATCACCGCTTTTGTAGAAAACCTTGCCATCGGAAGAGCGCCAGATCATGTCTTCGGTCAGATCGTCTCGCCCGTGATAGCCGGTCATCATGGCATCCGACCGGCCAACGATCTCGCCAATTTCACCTTGCGCAAGCTCAACCCCCGCTTCGTTAATGAGGCGGAGTTCGACGCCCTCACCCGCCATACCGACGGAAGCGAGCTTATCGGGAAACTCGGTGCAGGAGAGCGCCGTGCCGATCCCGCCCTCGGTCAGGCCGTAGACTTCGATCATCTTGCCAGGCCAGCGGGTAATGATGTCGCGTTTGATCCCCTCGCGAAGTGGCGCACT
Organism: uncultured Alphaproteobacteria bacterium; assembly: GCA_937910835.1. Classification (GTDB taxonomy): domain Bacteria; phylum Pseudomonadota; class Alphaproteobacteria; order Sneathiellales; family Sneathiellaceae; genus Sneathiella. The sequence goes on from CALEMG010000308.1 coordinate 4,927, forward strand.
GGTGGAGAGTTTCACCTCGAAACTGCTGAGGTCATACTTATCGAAATCGGCGTGGGCGAGAATACGCTGATACTGCACCGGCACCAGCATGGCATGGGTAACCTTCTCAGCCTCAGCGATCTTGAGGAATTTCTCGGTGTCGAACTTGGGCATGACAATGATCCGCCCACCAAGCGCCAGCGTCGGTAGCAGCGCGACCAGCGTTGTGTTCGAATACATCGCCGTGGAAACAAGTGTCACCGCCTTGCTGTGAATGCCCATCGCCTCAAAACGGAGAACATGCTGACTACGCATTTTCTGGCTCTGCTCGATCCCTTTCGGAACGCCGGTGGTACCCGACGAATAAATCAGGTTAAACGGATCCGTCTCCTGCACATCGACATAAAGATGCTCGGTGGAGGCGCCCTTGATCAGCTCCTCATATGGAGTCCAGCCCTCACCCTTAAAATCAAAGGCGACATAGCCATCCTTCGCCACGCCGTCTATCTTGCCCCGGAAAGGTTCGATCAGATCGCGCGTCGATTGGGAGGCAAACACCAGCTTCGAGCCGCTGTCTCGGATCATCACTTCCAGCTGTTCGCTTGAGGCCATGCCCGAAAGTGGCACGATACAAAGCCCGGCCTGAAGCGCACCGAGAAACACTTCCAGATATTCAACGCTGCTTTTCGCCAGCACCGCCACCATATCCCCGCGCCCAAGGCCGCGGCTTGCCAACATATTGGCTACCATATTTGTGCGCGGCAGAAACTCCGCCCAAGTCCGTGTCTCGCCCTCGCATTTGATCACCTCAAGCGACGGGTTCGCGGCCGCAGCAGCGCGAATACGCTCCGCATAATGCACAAAAGGAAAACTCTCTTCGGCGGTGTTCGTGGGGGTGGTCTGGCTCATTATCTCTCCCATTTTCTTTCGGCCGCACGGGACCGTGGCAATATTTTTATCGCAGATTAGCCTTTGGCCCCCGCCAAGAAAAGCAAAGAATGGCGAGTTCTGGCTCTTTTCAGTTCACGCAGCCTATTTTTCGGTGATGCGTCCGCCGGGGATCTTGTTGACCCCGCCCATATCGCGGATGTAGTTCATTACCGTCGTCGCCATCAGCGTACCACCCGAGGCATCGATAAGCTGCTTCTTGCCTTTTAGTACCGCGTAGCCATCCCCGCCGTTAGCGATATAGTCATTAGTCGCCACGGTATAGACTTTGCCCATATCAAGCGGTGCGCCGCCAACCGCGACTTCTGTCACCCGGGCGCCCACGGGCAGTGTCTTGTCATAGGAAAAGGTCACGCCCGAG
>CALEMG010000309.1 GCA_937910835.1 uncultured Alphaproteobacteria bacterium
GAATATCGTGTCCGAGGAATTGCCCCCACCCGAAGTGAAAAGCCCCGTTCGTCTTTTCTTTGAGGAACTCTATGACGGCTGGGAAAAATTGTTTCCGGCGAAGTATGACTATCCGCTCTTTCCGACCAACCCGATCCCGAGTGGGGCGGATTTCCAGGAAATCGGCACCGCCATCAATGGCGATAACGGGCGCATGACCCGCCAGACATATAACGGCGAGCTTGTCCTTTCCGTGTCTGTGCCCGTGCAGGGCTTCAAGAATATTCTGGGCGGGCTGCTGCTGACGGAAAGCGGAAACAGTATTGATGAATCCGTTCGCTCGGCGCAGGTGACGACACTGATTGTCTTCGCGGTGACATTGGTGATCACGCTGCTCCTCTCTCTCTTCCTTGCGCGCACCATTGCGGCGCCAATTCATATGCTGGCAGAGGCCGCAGACAAGGTGCGACGCGGCATTGGCCGGCGCATGGTCATTCCTGATTTTTCGGATAGAAAAGATGAGATCGGCGATCTCTCTGTCTCCTTCCGGGCGATGACCACCGCGCTTTATGATCGGCTCGACGCGATTGAGGCCTTTGCCGCCGATGTTGCCCATGAATTAAAGAACCCGCTCACCTCCCTTGGCACGGCGGTGCAGGCGTTCGAGCGGGTGAAGGATGAGGAAACGCGTGAAAAGCTCCGCGCGGTTATCGTCAGCGACGTGAAAAGGCTCGACCGATTAATCACCGATATTTCGGCAGCGAGTCGGCTCGATGCGGAACTTTCCCGCGCGGAAGGTGAGCCGGTGGACCTGATCAAGCTTGTGGAAGGGGTGCTGGACGGTTACCGCACAACGCAGATGTTCACGGCCATCTCCTTTGATTTCAAGCAACCGGAAAAGGCCGTCAAGATCACGGGCCTGCCGGGCCGGTTGGGTCAGGTACTCCGGAACCTTATCGACAACGCGGTCTCCTTCTCGCCGGAAGATGGCCAGGTATTGATCCGCCTGAAGGAGGACGACACATCTGTTGTACTCAGCGTTGAAGACGAAGGCCCCGGCATTCCGGAGAACAAGCTCGACGCCATTTTTAGCCGGTTTTATACGGAACGGCCGAAAGCGGAAGGCTTTGGCCGTCATTCGGGACTCGGCCTCAGCATTTCCCGCTTGGTCATCGATGCTCATGGCGGAACGATCACCGCGCAAAACCGAACGGACGAGACGGGCAAGATACTGGGCGCTATGTTCCTAATAAAGTTGCCAAAATAGGAAAATCTGGCATAGGGTCGCAAGAATGATCAGCTGTCACGCCAGTTCTGTTGAGATTGAGGGCAGGGGGGTCCTGTTGCGGGGCCCGTCAGGGTCCGGCAAATCCGATCTTGCGCTTCGTCTGGTCGATGGCGGGGGCACTCTTATTTCCGATGACTATACCGAAATTCATCTGCGCGATGGCGTGCCGTATCTTAAAGGCCCCGCCGAAATCGCGGGCAAGATCGAGGTGCGCGGCCTCGGGCTGATGCCTCTGCTCGCGACCGGCGATATTCCGCTTGCGCTTGTCTTCGATCTGATGCCCTATAGCCAGATTGATCGGGCACCAGCGGCTGATGTTGCCGTTTTTGACGGAATAGAAATTCCGCGCCGCGCGCTGGACCCGTTCATGGCGTCGGCACCAGCAATTGTTCGTCTTGCGCTCCGTCAAAATCCATTGCTCACAGGATATGAATAACATGAGCCCGGAGGATCGACCTCGAAATCAGGTAGTCATTGTTTCCGGCCTGTCCGGAGCAGGCAAAAGTACGGCCCTCCGCCAGTTTGAAGATATGGGATGGGAAGTCGCGGACAATATTCCGCTCTCCCTCCTGACGGCGATGGTGGACGAGGCGGGCGATGGGGCCGTCGCCAATCTTGCGATTGGTATTGATTTCAGAACCCGGGGCTTTTCAACCGAGCAGGTGCTGACTGTCATCGCGGAGCTGCGGGAAAAGGGGCATGATCCCGTCCGGCTTCTGTTTATGGATTGCGACGAGGCGGTACTGCAGCGGCGCTTTACCGAGACTCGCCGCCGCCATCCGCTGGCCAAGGACAGACCCGTCGGCGACGGGATTCGCCAGGAAAAAGATCGGCTGGGTGGCCTCAAAAGCGCGGCGGATCTCAGGATCGACAGCACAAATCTGTCTCAGCCTGAACTCAAACGCATCCTGACAGGGCATTTCAGTTTACAGCGCGCATCTCGACTGTCGGTGACGGTGATGTCCTTTTCCTATGTCAACGGTATCCCGCGCGAGGCCGATTTGATGTTCGACGTTCGCTTCTTGCAGAATCCCTTTTACGATAACCGGATGCGCCCGATGACGGGGCGGGATCGTGAGGTGGCGGACTTCATCGCGAAGGATCCGGCCTATGCCGACTTTATGGATCAGGTGGAAAAGCTGCTTCTCCTGTTATTGCCGCGCTATGTCGAAGAAGGGAAATCCTATCTCACCGTCGCCTTTGGCTGTACAGGCGGGCGTCATCGCTCAGTGTGCATTGCGGAAAAAATTCATGACCTGGTGGTAAAATCCGGCTATTTTGCTAATTTGGTGCATCGCGATTTGCCGGATGCCGGAATAACAAACTGATAGGATAAGACGTGCCATTTCAAAAAGGGATGACGGGAATATGATCGGAATGGTTTTGGTGACCCACGGTCGGTTGGCGGAGGAATTCGTCAGTGCGACGGAACATGTCGTGGGCCCGCAAGCCCAGGTGCGCGCCATATCGATTGGTCCGGATGATGATATGGAGCAACGGCGCCAGGATATTCTCGCCGCCGTGGCCGAGGTGGAAAGCGGCGCTGGGGTGATTATCTTGACTGACATGTTCGGCGGCACCCCTTCCAATCTCGCCATATCTGTTATGGAAAAGGCGAATGTCGAGGTGATCGCCGGCATCAACCTGCCGATGCTGATCAAGCTGGCGAGCGTGCGCGGGGAAGATGACATGGCCAATGCGGTCGCTGCTGCGCAAGAATCGGGTCGGAAGTATATTAATGTTGCCTCTCACTTGCTGGCCGATAAATCCTGATATGATTGAATCGACCGAGGCTTTCGTGAAAGGCGCGGGGCGGTGAAGCGCGACCTGGTGATTGGTAATGCCCGCGGCCTTCATGCCCGCGCCGCCGCTAAATTCGTCAAATGCGCGGAAAAATTCGATGCCGATATCCATGTTATCAAAGGGGAAAACCAGGTCTCGGGCAGCTCGATCATGGGTCTGATGATGCTGGCCGCTTCAAACGGCACGACAATTTCCGTGGAAGTCACCGGCCCTGAATCTGCCGCCGCGATGGAAGCATTGGCGGAACTCGTCACTGACAAGTTTGGCGAAGAGTGAAAACCGGACAAGAATTGTCGTTATAACGATATAAATATTTCTTTATATGTATATTGATTTGGCAAGACAGGATTGCTATACAGACGGCAATCGAGCTTGGCTCCCGTTCATCGGGCGTGCCGTTTATTGAGTTTTATGCGAAAGGGCAGGACATGACGAAATTTGAAGATTTTAAGGTCGCGGATTTGTCGCTGGCTGACTGGGGCCGCAAGGAAATTGCCATTGCGGAAACCGAAATGCCAGGCCTGATGGCGCTGCGCGAGGAATTTGGCGACAAGAAGCCACTGAAAGGCGCACGCATCGCGGGCTGCCTTCACATGACGATCCAGACGGCGGTCTTGATTGAAACACTGACGGCGCTGGGCGCGGAAGTGCGTTGGTCTTCCTGCAATATCTTCTCGACGCAGGATCAGGCCGCTGCCGCCATGGCGGCCGCGGAAATTCCGGTCTTTGCCTGGAAAGGCGAAACCGAGGAAGAGGCGCTTTGGTGCATCGTCCAGACGATCGAAGGGCCAGATGGCTGGCATCCGAACCTCATCCTTGATGATGGCGGCGACCTCACCCAGGTGATGCATGATGATTATCCGGAACTGATGAAGGATGTTCTGGGCTTGTCCGAGGAAACCACGACCGGCGTTCATCGGCTTTATGAAATGGCCAAGGCGGGTACGCTGAAAGTCCCGGCGATCAACGTCAATGACTCGGTGACGAAGTCGAAATTCGACAACCTCTATGGCTGCCGCGAAAGCCTCGTGGACGGCATCAAGCGCGCAACCGACGTGATGGTTGCGGGAAAGGTCGCCGTGGTTTGTGGGTATGGCGACGTGGGCAAGGGCTCCTCCGCTTCCCTTCGTAGCCAGGGCGCCCGCGTTCTGGTCACGGAAATCGATCCGATCTGCGCGCTGCAGGCGGCGATGGAAGGCTATGAAGTCGTCACCCTTGATGAAGCCGCAAAATTTGGTGATATCTTCGTTACCACTACCGGCAATATCGATGTCATCACTCTCGATCATATGCGGGACATGAAAGACCGTGCGATTGTCTGCAATATCGGCCATTTCGACAGTGAAATTCAGATTGGCGCGCTGCGTAACTACGCCTGGCACAATGTGAAGCCGCAGGTCGACGAGGTTGAATTCCCCGATGGCAAGCGCCTGATCGTGCTGGCCGAGGGCCGTCTGGTCAACCTCGGTTGCGCGACTGGCCATCCCAGTTTCGTGATGAGCGCTTCCTTCACCAACCAGGTGCTGGCACAGATTGAGCTTTGGGAACGCCACGACACATACAAGAACGAAGTCTATGTGCTGCCCAAGCATCTGGACGAAAAAGTTGCGCGATTGCATCTCGACAAGCTCGGTGCGCGACTGACCGAACTGACAGCGGAGCAGGCGGATTATATCAGCGTGCCGCAGGTCGGACCGTTCAAGCCGGATCACTATCGCTATTAATCACCTCTGTAGGTGACATATTGCCTGATTGAAGAGAAATGACCGGTGGGACTATCCCTCCGGTCATTTTTTTTCTATTCTTTGGAAGATGTCGCCGAGCGTAGGGGTGGCACCATGAAAAAAGGCACCATCATGGTGAGATAGATTGGCAAAAGCTTTGAGCCGGCAAGAATGATAGAAGAATTTACCTCAACACAGCTAACGTTTATCTGGTTGCTGACGCTCGCTGTTATCGGCTTGCTGATGGCGTTTTTTGTCATGCGCAAGAAGGCGCTGGCTCTTCTCGGTCAAGTCGATCGGGAAAGTGAACAGCAGCAAAGCTATGAAGAGACGATCGATACCCTGACATCGGAGCAGGAGCGGATGCAGTCGGAGATCATTTCGCTGAAATCCTCTCTCGCGACGGCGCGGCAGGAACGGGATGACTTTAGCGATCTGTTGAACGCGGCTCCCATCCCGGTCTGGCGCCGCGACCAGAATTCCAAGATCATTTGGCGCAACCGGAAATATTCTGACATTGTCGGCATTGACGATGGGGAGGAGACGGCGGTGCCGGAACTGGCATCAAGCCGCGATCCGGACCAGGCCCGGAAACTCGCGACAAAGGCGCGGGTCACCGGCATGACCCAGAGCGAAACCCGGCGCTATATTGTTGAAGGCGACCGGCTCAGCCTCAAGATTGTCGAAACTCCGCTGGAGTATGACAACCAGCTGGCGGGTTTTGCGCTGGATGCCACCGGGGAAGCGGAACTTTCCGCCGAGCTTAAACGCCATATCGACGGCCATGCTGATGTTCTGGAGAATATGGCCAGTGCCATCGCCATTTACGGCCCGGATCAGCGGCTGGAGTTCTTCAACCAGACCTATGCCAAGCTCTGGCGGATGAGTGATGACTTCCTTTATGGCAAGCCGACCATCAGCGAAGTGCTGGATAAGCAACGGGAGCTGCGCCGGTTGCCTGAACAGGCCGACTTCGCCTCCTACAAGGAAAAGCGCCGGGCGCTCTTTACCAATGTGATCGAGATGCGCGAGGAACTGGTGCAGCTCCCCGACGAGACGGTCTTGCGCAACATCATCACGCCGCATCCCTTTGGCGGGTTGTTGTTCCTGTTCGAGGATGTGACCGACAAGGTCGTGCTGGAACGCGCGCGCAACACCCAGATCGCGGTTCAGCGCGCGACGCTGGATAACCTCTATGAAGGGGTGGCCGTGTTTGGTTCTGACGCGCGGTTGAAGCTCTATAACACGGCATATTGCACCATTTGGGATGTTGAAGAAGAGTTTTTGCAAGAAGATATCCATATCGCGCAGATAATTGACCATTATCTCGAAAAATCCGATATCAACTGGCCCGACGATCTCCGAGAAAAATATATTGCCAATGTTACGCACCGGGATGCCACGAGCGGGCGCATTGAACATCTGAGTGGGAATATCATCGACTTCAACCGGGTGCCGCTACCGGATGGAAATGTGCTCTTTACCTATATCGACGTCACCCATGAGCTCAGCGCTCAGCGCGCGCTTCAGGAACGGAACGAAGCGCTGGAAGCCGCTGACAAGATGAAAACAGAATTTGTGGCGAGCGTCAGTCATGAGCTCAGGACCCCGCTCAACACCATCATTGGGTTTGCCGAAATCCTGGTGAAGGAATTCTTCGGTCCGCTCAACGACAAACAGGTGGAATATGGACAGGGCATTTTGGACAGCTCTGATCATCTGCTGCTGCTGATCAATGATATTCTCGACATGGCGAATATCCAAGCGGGCAAGATGGAGCTGGATAAGGAGCCCGTCGATTTCGCGGCAATGCTTCGGACTGTCGTGCCCATGGTACAGGATCGTGCGCAGAAGCGGCATCTTGAAATCAATACAGAAATTGACAATGACCTCGGCTTTGTCGCGGTGGACGAACGGCGCATCAAGCAGGTGATCTTCAACCTTTTCAGCAACGCCATCAAATTCACGCCGTCTAAGGGCGAAATTGTTCTCGGCGCGCATAAGACGAATGACGGCTATGTCATGATCGTCCGCGACAATGGCAAGGGCATTGCCGAAGATCAGATTGAGCATATTTTTGAGCGCTTTACGAAGGGTGATACCACGAAGCAGAACGCGGGCGCCGGACTTGGCCTGTCTTTGGTGAAAAGTTTCGTTGAACTGCATGGTGGACATGTTGAGCTCACATCCAAGGAAAATATCGGCACGACTGTCTCCTGCTTCCTGCCTGCGACTGTCGCCGCCGCGCCGGTGCAGATGGCCGAAAATTCCTGACGGTCGCCATGACACAGTCATTTCTTTTCGATAGGCGCGTCAATTCTCTCGCCGGAACGGCGGCCCTCGCGGGTGAGATCGCCGATCTGTTGAAACCTGGCGATATCATTGCCCTTGGCGGTACGCTGGGCGCGGGAAAGACAGCCTTTGCGCGGGCGCTGGTGCGGCATCTTGCGCGAGAAGACATCGACGTGCCGAGCCCGACATATAATCTCCTTCTGACCTATGATTTCGATGATTTTTGTCTCTATCATTATGACCTCTACCGCCTCGAAAGCCCGGAGGAGGCTTTCGAGCTGGATATTGACGAGGCGTTCGATACAGGCGTTTCCTTAATCGAATGGCCGGGCCGGCTCGGCAAATATCTGCCCGAAGATCATCTGCTGATCGAGATAAGGCCTGAGGAAGAGGCTGACGAGGAGGCGCGGATTTTCCGCTTTTATGGCGATGATGCCTGGCGCCGTCGCCTCACAAAACTGGCGGAGGCCCATAATGCGTGAGACGGCGCTTTCCGCCTTTTTGAAACGCAATGGCCTTGAGGGCGCACCGCGTCATCCGCTTGCCGGGGATGCGTCTTCCCGCCGTTATGAACGGATTGAGGCGGGCGAAAACCCCTTGATCCTGATGGATGCGCCACCACCGGAGGATGTCGCCCGCTTCACCGCTATTGCAAAAGCGCTGACCGAGCGCGGATACAGCGCGCCGGAGATTCAGGCGGAGGATATTGCAGAGGGATTTTTGCTCCTGGAAGATCTGGGGGATGATCTGTTCGCTCGGCTTTTTAAAGCGGGCAGGGCGGAAAAGCCGCTTTACCGTCTCGCCGTTGATTTTCTGGTTGATCTCGCCAGATCCCCTCCGCCCGCGTTTCTACCGGAATTTTCCGATGACTATGTGCGGGCGCAGAATGAGATGTTTCTTGATTTTTATGTGCCTGAAAAACTTGACGGGCCGCTCTCCGATGAACCTCGTGAATTTTATCGAGAAATTTGGGAAAATATGCTTCCCAGAATGCGCGTGGAGCCGGATGTGATGCTGCTCCGGGATTTTCACTCAGAAAATTTGCTGTATCTTAAAGAGCGGGACGGGCTTAAATCCCTTGGTCTCCTTGATTTTCAGGATGCGTTGAAAGGGCCGGCGGCCTACGATCTTGTATCCCTTTTGCAGGATGCCCGGCGGGATGTGGATGAGACATTGGCCGCGGAGATGATCTATCACTATCTCGATGAAACCGGCATGGAGGAGGCGGCATTCCTTGAATCCTACGCCATTCTGGGCGCGCATCGGGCGCTTCGGATTATGGGTATTTTCTGCCGCCTTGCGAAGGTGGAGGGGAAAAGGCGATATCTTGATATGATCCCCCGGATGCAGCAGCATCTTGCCGGGAACTTGGCGCACCCGGGTCTTGCGGCGCTGCGCAACTGGCTTCAACTGACCATCGGAGAGGGGAATTCGTGACTGATTTGCCGAACCTTCCAGATATGCGCGCGATGATCTTGGCGGCCGGCCTCGGCACACGCCTTCGCCCGATTACGGACATCACTCCGAAACCGCTGGTGAAGGTCGCGGGCCGGGCGCTGATTGACTATTGCTTTGATTTGTTGCGCCGCGCCGGCATTCGCTCTGCTGTGGTGAACAAGCATCATTTGGCAACCCAGATTTCAGATTATGTTGGGGCGATCGCCGATCTGGAAATCGCCGTCTCCGATGAAACGGCGGCGCTGCTGGAGACCGGCGGCGGGGTGAAAAAAGCATTACCGCTTCTGGGGGTCAACCCGTTCTTTGTTCTAA
>CALEMG010000310.1 GCA_937910835.1 uncultured Alphaproteobacteria bacterium
GAGGCTCGCCACGTCACCGCAGTCAGCCGCTATATAAGCTCGCGTTTGTGTCGTCCTTATCAAGTCGGCGAAGCCTTTGGCGTACTTCTGAATGAGTTGGTCGGCGCCGAGGAGGTTTACAAGAAACTGGTCGGCATGCAGATGCTGGTCGAGGGGCTCGCTATGGGCGCTTTCGCGAATATCCACGCGAAGACGAACGATCCACTCCTTAAACGACTGACTCAGCTAGTCATGACCGACGAGGCTTTCCATCATAAATTCGGCAAAATCTGGGCTGACAGAACTATCCCGAAGTTGTCGAAAGAAGAGCGGGACCGGGTGGAGGATTGGGCAGCCCAATGTTTCGAAACCGTTCTCTTCAACCTTATCAACATCCGACAGAAGCGGGTCATTTATGAACAATTCGGCCTCGACTGGGAATGGGTGCGCGACGCCTGTCGTGAGGTATTCACTGATCAGGATCGCCGCGACACCCTAAAGGAATCCACCAATATCTTCCGCGTTCTGGTGAAGACCCTGCTGAATTCAGGGATCATTACCGACCGCACCCGCCCGATCTATTCACACTGGGTGGATATGGAGGAAATGGCCGGTGAAAATGAAGATATGATCGGCTATGCCATCGCAGATGAGGGGATTGAGCTCCTCAAGGGCCTGAACCAAGGCCGCAAGGTCATCGGCCAGAAATAATCAAGCTTAAGCATTAAAAAAGGCGGGAGAATTTCCCGCCTTTTTTGTGCCTTCCAAAACCAACCTATTTTTCCGCCAGTTCCGTATCCTTTTTGGAGCCCTTCTTCGCCACCTTCTTGTCCGCTTCTTCCTTGCGGCTCACCTCGGCGGAACTTGACCTCCGCTAAACAACAGTTAGTATTATCTACTTTTAGGGGTAATTTCAGGATATTGCCAAGCATGCGTTTATTGACTTTTCTTTCATTTCGCCTGACCACACCCCTGTTTTTTGGCGTTTATCTGATTGTTGGATCAGCTTTCGCGGCAACGGAAGCAAACCCCAAATTTTCACTCTCTGACCTACAAGCTTGCCAAAAGGCCCCATGCTTTATCGAACTCGCCAAAAGAGAGGCAAAAGATTACAACGCGAGATTTACAAAACACCTGCCAAAAACATATATCGCAAGGTCATTAATCTATCTCGGTAAAAACGCGGAGGCGTTAAATATACTTGATGAAATTCCTAGTTCATATACGCCACTAGATTTCTACTATGCGTTCGGCTGGTGGGGAGATGGATATGTGGATCAGTTTCCAGCAGAAGGGCAGCTTTGGACAAAATTTTCACCGCCGCTTCCGGAAAGCCTGATCGGGCGAAATTTCCATTTCGACATGCTATTTGCATATGACGCAATTAATAAGAAAAATTTTAAAGCCGCGCATGAGATCGCGGAAAATTTGGAAAACCCGGTATTTAAATATGCAATTTACTACTTTCTCGCCGCTGCCCTCATCAACGAGGACAGACTCAACGGACTAAGTAAGGGGCCATCGCTTCCAATCATCGAAATCTTTCGCCAAGCCTCAGAGCAGCGAATTTTCATATCCGACTCCCTTGGGACGAACAAGATACTCGCAGCAAATGCCAAGGCCGGCATTGCCGTCGCCATGGCGGAAAATGGTCATATTGACGACGCATTGCAAAAACTTGCGACGATCGAACAGCCGAGAATCCGAGAAGGCGGCTTTGGGTATTTGCTTTACATGCTCGCAAAACAGGGGGGAATTGATACTGTCAAGCAACTGCTGGGTGGTCATGTCGGAAAGAATCTGACAGCCGGACAATATAAATATGTCGTTAAGGGGTTTTTACGCAGCAATGATGTGGCAAATGCTGAAGGACTCGTTTCATTCGCGCCGACCGAAGACAAAGCAATATTTGCCCTGAGTGCGCTTGGGGCCCATACCAGTGACTTAAGCTATTTTACGAGAGCATTTGCCTTGCTCGGTCAACAACCTCACTGGCTCCAAAAGACGATGCCAGTCCTCATTCTCGACCTGGCAAAGGCAGGATACCTTAGTGACGCTGTAAGGGCATTACCAAAAATTCAGGTTTTGAAAAAGAGAGTAGAAGTCCGCCATGCGATGTATAGCTCCTATTTCAAAAACCCGAGGTCTCCGGAAAATACCGATGAAGTTTTAAGCGCCATCGAACAGGATTTCGCCCAAGCCGATCCGACCCAGCTGAAAGGACTCGTCAGCATCGCATCGCGATTTTTGTATGTGGACCAAACAACGCCGGAGCAGCTGGAACGATATCTCAACCTCGTCAATCAGCTCCCGGAACATCGGGATCGGGAGCAGCGTCACGAAGGACATCCCGCCGCGCAGCCTGGCGGT
>CALEMG010000311.1 GCA_937910835.1 uncultured Alphaproteobacteria bacterium
CAAACTCACCCGACGGATTATCAAGAAAAGGAAGGGCCGCCAAAATCTTGGGCACGTTTTCACCGCCTTGCGCAAGCTGTGTCCACCAGGTATCGCGCTCTCGCGTCAACCAAGGAAGCACACCCAACGTCGCCGGATTTTCATAAACCTCCCGCAGAACAACCGTCGGCAACTGATGCAGCTTCATTGGCGTCGCTGAGCCAAAATGAAACCGCGCCAAATCCCAGTAGCCTACGGATTTATCGGGCGCGGTTATGGAAACCGAATAGGGCTGCTGCATCCAGCCGACTGCAGAGATCAACTCCCGCCATATCGCCGCGATTACCGTATCCGGTAATTTGCTGGAATGCGCCTTCAGTATATTACGGAGAATAGATGCCTCTCTACCCGGGCGAAACGCGATCGCTTTGCCATCCGCTTTTTTTGCCGCAGCGATATCCTCGACGATTGCGATCCGCTTTTCCAGAACCGACAAAAGCTCCGCATCCAGCCGATCGATCTCAGCCCTCAAAGCTTCCAGTTTTGTATTTTTTATTGTCACTATCGTTACCTGAACTTACAGACTGTTTCGTCAAAATTGGACCACAAAGCCCGGTATTTGGCAAAGAATATATTGACAGACCCTGCCCCGCCGCACTAGCTAACAGCAAAGTCATTCAAAACAAAGATTTTTCTAATCCATTTGCGGGAAAAGAGTAGCAAAAGTGTCCATAAATCCTCCTCAGTCTGATAATCAGACCGTTATCCTTGGAAAGGAGACGCCGCTCAAGCTGGACTGCGGCGTGACGCTGGAGGCCATCAATATGGCCTATTGCACTTATGGAACGCTAAACACGGAGAAAACAAACGCGATTCTGGTCTGCCATGCCCTGACTGGCGATCAGTTCGCCGCCAGCCGCCAGCCTGTCACCGGCAAGAGTGGCTGGTGGGAGATAATGATTGGGCCCGGTAAAGTTCTCGATACAGATAAATACTTTATTGTCTGCAGTAATGTCCTAGGCGGATGCATGGGCACGACCGGCCCATCGGATATCGACCCGAAGACAGGCAAGCCATTTGGCCTGTACTTCCCAATCATTACCATCGGCGATATGGTCCGTGCGCAGGCATTGCTTCAGGATTATCTTGAGATAGAAAGCTGGTTTAGTGTAATTGGCGGCTCCATGGGCGGGATGCAAACCCTTCAATGGGCCAGTGCATATCCTGACCGTGTCTTCAGCGCGATTCCCATCGCCTGCGCCGCACGCCACAGCGCGCAGAACATTGCCTTCCATGAAGTCGGACGTCAGGCGGTGATGGCCGATCCCAACTGGCAGAGCGGTGATTATTACGCGAGCGACACGAAACCGACCGCAGGATTGGCGGTTGCGCGCATGGCTGCACATGTGACTTATCTTTCTGAAGCTGCGCTGCACCGGAAATTCGGCCGCAACCTGCAGGATCGTGATAATCTCACCTACGGGTTCGATGCGGATTTTCAGGTTGAGAGCTATCTCCGCTATCAAGGGATCAATTTCGTCGACCGCTTCGATGCGAATTCCTATCTTTATATCACCCGGGCCATGGATTATTTCGATCTGGTGGAAGATAATGGCGGCGCGCTCGCCAATGCGTTTGAGGGAACGAAAACCCGCTTCTGCAGCGTCTCCTTCACGAGCGACTGGCTGTTCCCGACATCTGAAAACAGGGACATTGTCCATGCACTTATTGCGGCCGCAGCGAATGTCAGCTTTGTTGAAGTAGAGACAGACAAGGGCCATGACGCCTTTTTGCTCGATACCCCGGAAATGTTCAAAACCATCGACGGTTTTTTACAATCAAGCGCGAAAAGTCGGGGCCTGATGTCATGAATGATCCCATCAAATTTGTGCCCAAGCGGGACATCCGCGTTGACTGGCAGCTGATTGCGGAAATGGTCGAACCAGGCAGCCGGGTCCTAGATGTCGGTTGCGATGACGGACAGCTTCTTGCGCATCTTGCCGAAACAAAAAATGTCGAAGGACGTGGCCTTGAACTGAGCCAGCAGGGCGTGAACATCTGCGTCGCCAATGGCTTATCTGTGGTGCAGGGTAATGCCGATACAGATCTTGTCTATTATCCCGATGATAGCTTCGATTATGCGATTTTAAGCAAGACCTTACAGACCACACATCAGCCACATGTGGTGCTCGAACAACTCTTGCGTATCGGGCGGCGGGCGATTGTCTCTTTCCCGAATTTTGCCTATTGGCGCTGCCGTGCCTACCTCGCGCTCAAGGGCCGGATGCCGATGACAAACTCGCTGGATATTCCGTGGTACGAGACACCAAATATTCATTTCTGCACGCTCACGGATTTCACCGCCCTGTGCGAGAAAATGGATGTTAAAATCGAACAGTCGGTAATCGTCAAGGCATCGGGCAATGTGATGACCCGCTCGACCTATGGCAGCTTCGCGAATTTCTTTGGCGCAGACTGTATTTTTATGCTCTCAAAAAAACCCTAGATCTTTTCTTTGGCTTGTCGGGACTGTCTTCCTGCAATTACGGGACGAGCCGCTGGCAAGATAACCGGACGCCGCCGTGCTTTACGTTCGGGCTGTTCGGTCAGGGCGTAAATCTGTTTCTCCGCCTCCATAATTCGAACGCCGCTGAAATGTCCCCACCATTTCTCCCCAATATTCTCCCAGGCTTTCGAAAGACGCAAATTTAGACGCCATTTACTTGGCGGCATATAGAGTGCGCCCTGTCGTTCTCCAGGGGTAAAGCTGTTGTCCCTGAGTAAGCGGTTAAGCTGTTTATCGCTATAGGGGCGACCGTAACCGAATGGCGTGTTTTCAGTTCGCGACCAGAGGCCACGCCGACTCGGCACCACGACCATCAGCTTCCCCGTGGAAGTGAGGACACGCCATAGCTCCTGCATTATCAAATCAACATCAGTCGCATTTTCAAGCCCATGCACCCATATAATCCGGTCGATGGAGGAATCAGGGAGTGGCAACGTAGGCTCATCCACGAGGCTGACCAGGCTTCCTCCCTCACGCGGCCATTGTATAACCCCCTGTTCCTGCGGCATGAAGGAGATGACCCGTTCACCTTCCGCGCGGAAGGGGTTAAGATAAGGTGTTGCATAGCCAATGC
>CALEMG010000312.1 GCA_937910835.1 uncultured Alphaproteobacteria bacterium
TTGGAAGCTTGGGCACGCGACCTTGGCAAATCCGGCCTTTTCCGCCTCCTCGTCATCCGACTCACAGGCGGCGGGCTGATTTCGGGCGCAAAATTGTTCACCCATCTCGATGATACCATCGGTGATTCAATGATAGAAGACCTGCCGGTTCCCTTTGCTGCCATTACGACCGAGCTTGGCACCGGTCATGAAATATGGATTCGCAAAGGAAACCTGGCAAAAGCGATACCCGCATCCTATGCACTTCCAGGGTTATTCTCTCCCCAGAAAATTGATGGCCGCTGGCTTATCGACGGCGCCCTGACAAATCCGGTTCCAGTATCCGTCTGCCGGGCCCTCGGTGCACGGCTGGTCATTGCTGTAAACCTGAACGCAGACGTTTTCGGAATGACCAATATAGGTGAAAGCGAAGCCGATTTCGTTGTCGATGATAATGGCAACAAAACGAGATTGTTCCACGATCGCTCGCCACTCAACCTGATGAAGCATCGATTTTTTGATAAATCCAGCTCCGAGCCGAGCATTTTCGGCGTCATGATGTCCTCCCTGAATATTGTTCAGGATCGTCTTAGCCGGTCCCGACTTGCCGGCGACCCGCCCGACATTACCATCGCACCCAGATTGGCGCAGCACGGATTGCTGGAATTTGATAAGGCGGCGGAGATGATCACTGAAGGTGAAGCCGCGACAGAACGCTCTCTCACCTTTCTCAAACATGCCATGGATGTTCTCGCCTGACGCTAGCTAGCCGGTCGCGATATAGTCACGAAGCGCCGCGGCCTCTCGCTCGACCTCGTCCATCCGGCTTTTCACGACGTCACCGATCGAGATAAAGCCCGCAAGCTTTCCGTCTTCCAGCACGGGCAAATGGCGGATACGTTTCTCCGTCATCAACGCCATGACATTATCAATCGTCTCAGAAGGGCTGGTCGTCACGAGATCAGATGTCATCAGATCACTCGCCCGCAGCTTGAGGCAACCATCCCCGCTTTCAGAAAGGCCCCGGACAATATCTCGCTCGGATAGCACCCCGCACAGCTTGCCAGATTCATCCACTATCAAAACGGCGCCAATACGTTTTTCCCCCAGAACATTAGATACCGCCGCGATACTGTCTGACGGGGAGGTCGTAATGACATCGCTCCCTTTTACCTTCAGAATACCTGCCACATTCATAGGGATCCTCCTTCTGGCATGCCGGAATGACCGCTGCCACAAATATACTTTCGGAAAATCTAATTTACCAGAAGGGCAACACAAACACAAATATTACCCGTAAAAAAGAAGTACTTAAGGCATTGCAAAGGGACCGTCATCGTCTTCGCCCTTGACCTCTTCGCGCGCAGGCGGAGCAATAACGATCGTCACCTCGCCTTTAATCTTCTGCCCGGCGAATTGCTCCGCCAGCTCACTCAGTTGACCGCGATGAACATTCTCGAACTTCTTGGTGAGTTCAATACAGACAGCCGCCTGACGATTGCCCAGCACTTCATAGGCAATTTTCAATATTTTACCGACACGAAAGGGAGATTCGAAAAAAACGATAGCGGTTGGCGCATCAGCAAAGGCGCTGAACATCTTTCTCTGTCGCCCCGGTCGGCGCGGCAGGAAACCTAGGAAAGAAAAGGCGGGCACCGGAATCCCCGAAACGGTGAGCGCCGTAATCACGGCACTTGGGCCCGGCAGAGAAACAACCTCATAGCCAGCTTCGATAACGGCAGCAGCTGCGCGTTGCCCCGGATCGCTGACACCCGGTGCCCCGGCGTCGGACGTGAGCCCGACGGATTTGCCTTCCCGCAGAAACGATAAAATGCGCCCCACGGCACGGTCTTCATTATGGGCATGGCAAGCAAAGATGATTGGCGGACTGGCAAGGGAATGACGCTCGAAAATTTTCCGGGTATGGCGGGTATCCTCGCACGCCAGCGCGTCAACTGATTGCAAAATCCGCATCGCGCGCAGCGATATGTCCTCAAGATTTCCAATCGGCGTGGGAATGAGGTAAAGGGTCGGCACGTTCTCTTCAGTATCTGTCATAACTGAAGGACTAACCATATTCTGATGATCGGCGCAATAACCCCCGCTCGATACCCCTTAAATGACGGAGAAAATCTGCTCGCGAAGCCATTTGCTCACAGCGGTTTGATCCGCGGAAATATGCCAATAAAGTTGCAGCTCGAGATTCGGCGCCTCAAACGGCAAAGGGAACGTTCGGCAATTATACATTCGTGACAGCTGCAGTGGCGCGGTTAGCGCAAGATTGGTCTGCTCGATCATGTGAAAGGCGGACTGGTAATGCTGGAGCCGTACGGCAATTCGCCGGGAAAAACCTACTTTTCCAAGCTCAATATCAACCAGTCCTCCCCCGCGCGGACGAGAGGAAACCAGAATATGCGTCATGTCCAGATAATCTTCGAGGGTTAGCTGAACCTTATCCGCCAGCAAATGATGCTGTCCGATGACACATACTTGCTGATCGCTCATCAGCTTGCCATGGATAAGTTGGGTATTGGCGAGCAATGGGATATCAACCGCAAAATCAATCTCCCCCAGAGACAACCGCCTCGGTATCGAACGCCTGGGGACATGGATGACCTGGATAGTCATA
>CALEMG010000313.1 GCA_937910835.1 uncultured Alphaproteobacteria bacterium
ACTGGAGCGTTTCGCGGCTGTTAATATTCTGGTGGTCGATAAAACTGGCACCCTGACAGAGGGTCGCCCGAAAGTTACCGACGTTATCAGCCTTGATGATCAGGGAGAAGAGGTACTCCTTGCCATCGCCGCCGGGCTTGAAAAAGGATCGGAACATCCGCTTGCCGAAGCAATTGTATCGGGAGCCGAGGAACACGGGCTCGATATCCCCCCCGCCTCCGACTTCAATGCCTTGAACTCCATTACCGGTAAAGGAGTTCAAGGCCGCGTGAACGGGCAAATCGTG
This sequence comes from uncultured Alphaproteobacteria bacterium, assembly GCA_937910835.1. Taxonomy (GTDB): domain Bacteria; phylum Pseudomonadota; class Alphaproteobacteria; order Sneathiellales; family Sneathiellaceae; genus Sneathiella. Next base: position 287 of record CALEMG010000313.1, read on the forward strand.
ACACTTGGAAACCGGGCCATGATGGATCAGCAAAAGCTCAATCTCTCAGGGATCGAATCCCGCGCGACTGAGCTGCAAAACAACGGTAAGACAGTGATGTATGTAACACGGGGGGGCGCTCTCGCCGGGATTGTCGCCGTCGCTGATCCGGGCAAGGAAACAACGCAAGAAGCAATCGACGCCCTGCACAAACTCGGGATCAAGATTATCATGGCGACAGGTGATAATGAACGCACAGCTAAAGCCGTCGCCGCCCGACTAGGGATCGATGATATTCGCGCCGACGCCCTGCCGGAGGATAAGAAAACGCTTATTGAGGACCTGCGGAAGAAAGGCCATCACATCGCGATGGCGGGAGATGGTGTTAACGATGCTCCTGCCTTGGCTGCAGCCGACGTCGGCATTGCTATGGGCACCGGAGCGGACGTCGCGATGGAAAGCGCTGGCATCACGCTGGTGAAGGGAGACCTTACCGGCATTGTTCGCGCTCGAAAACTAGCGGTCGGAACCCTCCGGAATATCAAGCAAAACCTGTTCTTCGCGTTCGCCTATAACGGCTTGGGTATCCCGATCGCTGCGGGCATTCTCTACCCGTTTACAGGAACTCTGCTTTCCCCCATGATTGCCGCGGCCGCGATGAGCCTGTCTTCAGTTTCGGTGATATCAAATGCGCTGCGCTTACGCGCGATTAAATTGAATTAGATCCGAGAATAGGTAGAGCTTCCTTACTTGATTTGCCCTTTGACGTCCCTATAGTGCAGATGACCAACGTCGAAGGTAGTGTAAGGAGAGCGAGATGAGTGACAATATTCCGCCAAAGCTTGAGGAAATGAGGCAGCTCATGTCTGCTGAACTGGCCAAGCATTGGAAAATGTTTCTTTTTCAGGGACTCCTCATTAGCCTGCTGGGAGCCATCGCCATTCTCGTGCCGCAAGTTGCGACTCTGGTCATTGTTTTATTTATCGGCTGGATCCTCATTTTTGGCGGTGGCGGTAGAGCCTTGGCATTGTTTCGTTCGCGCAGTCTTCCCGGGACGATTTGGTCCCTGCTCGCCTCCATTCTTGCTATTGTTCTGGGCCTCCTGCTGGTTCTCAAACCAACGGAAGGAGTCCTCACCCTGACCATGGTGATGGTCGCATTCTTCATTATTCAAGGCGTTTTCTCTATCCTACTGGCGCTGCAGTTCCGGGCCCATATCCGAAGCTGGATTTGGACATTACTAAGCGGGGTTATCGATCTTTTCCTCGCCTATTTAATTTCGCGCGGCTGGCCCGACACGGCAAGCTGGGCTATCGGGCTGTTGGTTGGTATCAATATGCTTTTCGCGGGGATTGCCCTGATTTTCACAGCGTTTGCCGCCCGCAACAGCGCACCAGATTAGTAGCCGTTTCTTAAGTAGTTGCCGCAATAAAGTCAGGGGCAATTCCAGATCGTGCTATCAACTCTGGAATGTCCATGCCTTTGAGGAGTCCATGGCCCGTCACAAGCACGGTGCGAACCCCGGCCGCTGCACCACCCAGAATATCAGTATGCAACGTATCACCAACCATGGCGATACGCCGGCGATCAGCCCCCTTGAGTTCCGCCTCTAACACACGATCAAACACGTTCGAAAATGGCTTGCCATAGAAATGCGGCATGATGCCGGACTGATCGGCAATTTCATGTGTGAAAAACCCGGGCTCCAATGATAATCCGCCTTCCCGCGGAGCAACTAGATCAGGATTGCCAACAAGCAAAGGACGAGGGGATTTTTGAAGGGAGCTTTGCAATAGAATTTGCCGCTCTACTGTCCAATCCGCCGAACTCAGGAAAAGAAACGCATTCACCTTCTCATAGTCCGACGGATCATCCCCAAGGAGGCGGGTGATACGAGGAAGCTCCGCCAGCCCGGATTGAGCAGTCGCGGCAACGCCCCAGATATAATCCCTAGGATATAATTCGAGCGCGGCAATCGCTGCATCTCGGCTTGAAATGACTTGCTCCGTCTTCAGATCAAACCCAAGCCCGCGATATTTCTCAAGCGCCTTTTTGGCGTCATAGGTCGCACTGTTGGTCAGTACGAAAACCGGTTTTCCGAGGCGCGAGAAGGTCTCAAGTCGCTCTGCTGCCCCCGGTATTGCACTTTCCCCAACATTCAGCACCCCGAAGGCATCCAGAAGAAAAACATCAACCTCGTCGACGAGAGATTCAAGATTTTCGATCGAAATACTCTCAGATGGAAATTGAGCCGTCGGAAGACGAGGCCGGATCGCCTCATACCGATCAAATACTTCCGTGGCGGTGACGGAGGGAAACGACATTTTATGTGATCACCTTTGCGAGACGCGGACCATGAACAAGTTATGCTTTACTAGATTGCACGTTAGCCCGTAAAGTTCATAAAAATAAGAAAAAGGGAGAAGCATGTGAACGATCTTGATTTTACAGGAAAAACGGCGCTTGTCGTTGGCGGGTCCAGCGGGATAGGCAATGGCATTGCACATGCGCTAAAAAACCGCGGGGCTGAGGTTTTTGTCTGGGGCACCCGGGCAAGCGCAGCGGATTATGACGACGCGGAGGGCTCGGACCTCGCGGGTCTTCACTATGAACAGATGGATGTCAGCGACTATCAGGCTATTGCCGACTACAAACCAGCCTTTGAGAAACTCGATATGGTGATCCTGTCACAAGGCATCGTAGTCTATAATCGCGGCGAGTTTGAAATGCCGGGCTGGCTAAAGGTGATCGATACAAACCTCAACAGCCTGATGGCCTGCGCCTCGAAATTTCATGACATGCTGGCCGAAACATCCGGCTCCCTGATCATCATCAGTTCCACCGCCGGGTATCATGCAACAAAAGGAAATCCCGCCTATAACGCCTCCAAGACCGGCGCGGTCGGGCTGACCCGAACTTTGGGACAGGCTTGGGCTGGTGAGGGAATTCGTGTGAACGGCGTTGCCCCGGGGCTTGTGGACACCAAGCTGACCAAGGTAACGACGGACAACCCCAAACGCCGTGATGCTGCGATCTCTACAATCCCGCAAGGGCGCCTCGGTACGCCGGAAGATATTGCTGGTGCTGTGCTTTATCTTGTGTCACCCCTCGCAAGTTACGTGATTGGCCAAACAATTGTCGTTGATGGCGGACTTATTCTCTAATTTCGACGCAGCAAAATAATAAAGGAAAAAAGCATGGCGAAACTTTCAAAGCTCAGCCGGTCAATCGCTGGCAAGACAGCCCTTGTAACCGGAGCAGCAAGCGGGATGGGCCGAGCAACCGCGCATCTCTTTGCGGATGAAGGCGCGAATGTAGCGGTGACGGATCTAACCGAAGAATGCGTTCAAAAGGTTGACAATGAAATCCGAGAAGCTGGTGGATCCGCAGA
>CALEMG010000314.1 GCA_937910835.1 uncultured Alphaproteobacteria bacterium
CACTCTTCCCAATATCCGCCAGATAAGCTTCGAGGATGCCGTCTTCGAAGATCTCGATTTCAATCGCGCCCTTGTGAGTTTCGACGACGGCAATGATATCTCCGCGGCGAACCTCATCCCCCGGTTCCATCAGCCATTCGACGAGTGTCCCTGCCTCCATATCCGGCCCGAGGGAGGGCATGAGGAATTCACTCATAATTTTACACCCGGCCCATCATGGCTTTGGCTGCGGCGACAATTTTCGAGACTTGCGGAATGGCCGCCTCTTCAAGATGGCGTGCGTAGGGGATCGGCACTTCCTCGCTGCAGACCCGCGCGATCGGCGCATCCAGTTCAAAGAATGCGTTTTCTATGAGCCGCATACCGATTTCAGCCGCCAGACTTCCTCTTTTCCAGCCCTCATCCACGATCAGGGCGCGGTGAGTTTTGGCGACCGAGGCAACTATTGTTTTCATATCTAGCGGCCGCAGACTGCGCAGATCAACCACGTCAGCCTCGATATTCTCTTTCGCGAGTTCTTCAGCAGCATCGAGAGTTTTGAAGAGCGACCCGCCATATGTAATAAGTGATAGGTCACTGCCTTCACGGCGCAGGGCCGCATGCTCAATGTCAACCGGTTCCGCATTGTCGGCAATCTCGCCCGTTCGGTTATAGAGCATGACATTTTCGAATATCAGGACCGGATCGGGGTCTTCCAAAGCCGTCCACAGCATACCGCGCGCATCCTCAAGCGTTGCGGGTGCAAGGACCCGAAGACCCGGAATATGCGCATACCAGCCTTCCAGACTGTGCGAATGCTGCGCAGCTAACTGACGCCCGGCGCCCGTCGCCATTCGGATGACAACAGGAACGCCAAATTCGTTGTTTGACATATGACGGAAAGTGGCGGCCGTATTTAATATCTGATCCAGCGCAAGAAGCGAGAAGTTCACGGTCATGACCTCTATGATCGGCCGCATCCCCCCCATTGCCGCGCCGATACCCGCGCCGGTGAATCCTGATTCCGACAACGGTGTATCGCGTATCCGGTCTGGTCCAAATTCATCGATCAAGCCCTTACTGACAGCATAGCATCCGCCATACCGACCGACATCCTCGCCCATCAGGAATACCCGGTCATCCCGTGTCAAGGCATCGACAATCCCGGAGCGAACCGCTTCACGGTAGGTCATCTCAATCTTTTTCCCGGGCTTTGGCGGGTTGACAGGTTGCTTGGATTGTCCGGGTGCCATGACATGGCGGGTAAGCTGTTCAACCGGCTCCAGCGTTCCGGCTTCAGCATAAGCAACGGCCTCGGCAATTTCTGCGTCAATTTCCTTTTCTATAACCTTGATCTCATCCGCATGGATTAGGCCAGCCTGATCGAGCCATTTTTCGAACCGCACAATCGGCCCTTTTTTCCGCCAAACCTCCACCTCTTCCTTGGGTCGGTAAAGTTGTGCATCGAACATGGAATGGGCGCGAAAGCGGTAGGTTCTGCATTCAAGAAAATAGGGCTTTCCCGTTTCTCGAATATTATGCAGCGCCTTCTTGGTCGCGGCCTCGACTGCAACAACATCCATCCCGTCAACGACTTCACTCCGGATTGCATAGCTTTTTGCCTTGGCACTGATATCTGTCTCGGCTTCCGAGATACTCAAGGCTGTGCCCATGGCGTAACCATTATTCTCACAGACGAACAGAACGGGCAGATTCCACAACGATGCCAGATTGAGGCTTTCATGAAATTCACCTTCCGCCACGGCGCCCTCTCCAAAAAAGCAGGCCGTCACCGCAGCTTGCGCCTGCATCTTGTCGGCTAGGGCCAAACCGACGGCAAGAGGCAGACCGCCACCAACGATCGCATTGCCACCATAGAAATTGGCCTCCCGGCTAAAAAGATGCATGGATCCTCCGCGTCCGCCGGAACATCCTTCCGCCTTGCCGAGCATTTCGGCCATGATAGCGTTCATGGGAATGCCCCGTGCCAGCGCATGGCCATGCTCTCGGTAAGTTGCGACAATGCGGTCCTCTTTTTCGAGCAGAGGTATCACCCCGACTGCCACCGCTTCCTCTCCGTCGTAAAGATGCAGGAAGCCTCGGATCTTCTCCTGTGTATAGAGTTCAGCGCATTTATCTTCAAAGCGGCGGATGCGGATCATTCCGGCAAGCAGGTTCCGCACATGGTTATGATCAAGATGTGGCTTCAAGCTGGCGTCTGTCATTGTTCATCACTCTCGAGTGTGGAAATATCGCCTTCAGGCAACCCAAGTTCACGCGCCTTGAGAAGCCGCCTCATAATTTTGCCGCTGCGGGTTTTGGGAAGGTTTTCGCGAAAAGCAATATCCTTTGGCGCGACCGCCGGTCCAAGTCGTTTCCGGGCGTGTCCGACAAGGTCAAGACGCAGATCCTCTGTCGGCTTATGTCCCAATTTTAAGGCGACAAAGGCTTTGACGATCTCGCCGGCTGTCTCGTCTGCGATGCCGATGACAGCAACCTCAGCGGCTGCCTCATGCTCCATCAAGGCGCTTTCGACTTCAAACGGCCCGATAAGGTGACCTGCGCTTTTGATGACGTCATCATTGCGTCCAACAAACCAGAAATACCCATCAGAATCGCGCATTGCCAAGTCACCACTCAGATACCAGCCGTTTGCAAAACATTTCTGGTATCGTTCTTCCTCATGGAGGTACCCCCGCATCATTGACGGCCAGCCCGTCTTCAGGGCCAACTCGCCGATTGCCAGCGGTTTTGTAATCTCGCGCACGCCATTATCCGATTTTTCTACAATCGCAGCACTAATACCCGGCAATGGTTTGCCCATCGACCCTGGCTTCACGCCCATTGAGGCGTAATTGGCAATCATAATGCCACCCGTTTCAGTTTGCCACCAGTTATCATGGAAGGGTATGCCGAATGTATCGGCGCTCCAGATCACGGCCTCCGGATTTAGGGGCTCGCCAACGCTTGCCATAAAGCGCAAATGCGACAAATCGTGAGATTTTGCCAGCTCAGAACCCGCCTTCATTAACATTCTGATAGCTGTTGGGGCTGTATACCAGACAGTGATTTTCTCCTCTGCCAGAATTTGATACCAGCGATTGGCATCGAATTCCGCTTCATCGATAACCATGGTGACGCCGTTAGTGAAAGGCGCGATAATTCCATAGGAGGTTCCGGTGATCCAGCCCGGGTCTGCCGTGCACCAATAAATATCATCCGACCGCAGATCGAGCGCCAACCGGCCCGTAATATGATGTGCAACGACGGCCTCATGTACATGCATTGCCCCTTTTGGTTTCCCCGTCGTTCCGCTCGTAAAATGCAGTAACGCTGTTTCTTCGGGCGCCATGGCTTCAGTTTTGAAATCTTCCGTCTCCGCCGCCATCAGGGCGGCGAAATCGCGCAAGCCCTCATCACTTCCATCGTCGTCAATAATGAGTATTTCTTTCAGTTCCGGAAGATCTTTTCGCAAGGCGGAGACCTTGCGCTTGTAAAGTCTTTTTGTGGTGATTAGCACATTGGCCCCGCCAATTTCCATGCGGGATCTAATAGGTTCCGGCCCGAATGCGGAGAACATCGGACAGAATACACAGCCTGCTTTAAGAGAGCCTAGCGCTGCAATATACAGCTCCGGCACGCGCCCAAGCAGAGAATAGACGCGATCCCCTTTTTCGATCCCCAAGGACCTGAGCAAATTGGCGAAACGATTGCTCTGTAAGGACAGATCACGATAAGTGAAATCTTTTCGGCTTCCATTTTTGGAGAGCCATCTCAAGGCGATCCTGTCTCCATCGCCCTTCTGCAAATGACGGTCTATTGCTTCATAAGCAATATTGAGCTTTCCGTCAGGAAACCAATCCAGAAGCGCCCTTGCTGCGTCCCAAGAAAAGCCAGAGACTTCTTCATCATAGCTGGGCATATTCGTTTGCCTAGCTACATTCAACCTCTTATGGATTATTTCATTTATCATATCATTCTTACAGCCCTCCCATTTCCCAGAACTGCTTTCAGTGAACAAAATTTTAAGTGACGATTTCCACCGCCTCCATGATTTAAATCAACGCGTTGATAAAATGGTGCTTGGCGTATTGTTGGCTTTGTTGTCGGTTGCCACAAATGTAGCAGGAACATTCATGGACGGCCATGCTGTCGCAAGCATGCTCTATACGCAAGTTGTCCAATATGGAATTTGCCACGCCGGCTCATGTCCGTCGCCGCCGCTTGTCCTTAATGGCCTCAAACAGATGTGTGGTTCCTGGAATTATGTGAATATTAGAAAATACCGTTACACCGTCTTAAACTCGGCGACAACCGGAGCGTGATAGGATTGTGGGCTATCTTCGATGCTGGTATAGGCGACGAGTTCATCGCCTAGCGTTTCATTATGCACTTCGAGGCTGCTAAAATCAGCCAGCAGTGCATTTGAGACCAACATATGGTCGAGCATCTGTTTGCGGCCATTATGGATGAGCGTATATCGCCGACTTTGACTTAAACTGTTCTCAAGCGGGACAAGGGCGCGGCTGCTCAGGGCGCCATTGCCGGTGTCTTCAATATGGCTGCATATTATCCGTGTTGGCGTATCGCGGATCTCAGCGTTGAAATCGCCGCAGACCGCAATCAGGGCTTTCTTGTCCTGATCAAAAATTTTATCGATCAAAAGTCGGGCTTCCAGCGCCTGCCCTGATCGTTTCAGGCTCGCCAGATAAAAGCCTTCTGCCCAAGCACTCGCTGTTTTCCATGAAAACGGGCCCGACTTCTGTCCGTCAACCGGAGACGCCAGCGGCGCGCGTAAATGCAGATTGATCACATGCAGTAGGCGGCTATCTGCAAGTTCGATGCTTACATGCAACAATGGTCGGTCCCATTGAACAGCCATTGCTTCTTCGGCTGGTGGCTCGGCGGTGACGGGTTGATAGGACGGGCCACGCAGCAGGTTATTCCTTATTTGCTGCGTATCGACTATCCGCCAACGACTCAAGATTACAAGATTGTGCTTATCGGCAAATTCCTGTTTTGGCCCAAAGGTCGTCGCAATCCATGAATAGCCCGCATAGGGGGTGTTTTCGATCAACCGGTCAAAGGCATATAACCCGCGTTTCGCACCAGGCGCCGCTCGTTTGGAGTTGATCTCCTGAAAACATAGTATATCGGCGTCGAGGCGCAGCAATTGTGGTCGGAGGGCCTCGATCTGTGCCGTGACCCTGTCCGTTGATTGTTTCTCACCGCCAAAGTCTTCAAGATTGAAGGTTGCTATACGCATGAAACTCCTGTTCGTTCACCAATGCTATTGTCATGCTATCAGGACCGATTGGCAAGTGCCGTCGTTGGTACACAAATTAACCATTTCATTTTCTCTATTTCTTAAAAATACTTCCCTGTTTAACGGGGAAAATGGTGCTTCCCTCGAACGACGATGACCATTTAATCCAGAGGCCAGATATCATTGGGGTAGGGCGGTTAGATCTCAGATTTCGAGCAATGGGCGCTCCAAACTTTAGAAACCATCATCGAGCCGTCTCATGCGAAATATCCATGTCACATTCTGCCAGGATGTCTTCGACATCTCGAGCGAAGAAGACTAGTCCAAGGCTGGAATCTTTTCCGCAAAGTTAATGTGAGAATGCCAGAGCGATGCCCAGTCAGAAGATCGAGCTTTGAGCTCGGACAATGTCGATATGCAGTCCTATGCAACCAAACGTCAGAGGAAATTGCTAAAGAACTTCATAGCGTAAGCAATAGTCGTTATCCACAGAAAAGACGGTGTAATTTGGAACAGCCTTCCAGCCGGCTTCGTCGGTTATCGGCTCGGATGCAATCTCGAGTGCGTGGTAATCCGTCTGCGCGGAATGATGTGTATGCGGTTTGCTGCAAATGGGGCAGGTAAAAGTTTCATCCCGTTCCAGGAACCATAACGTCCTGTTCATCCGTGATCCCACCATCCGGTCACCATCCGTTAGCACGATATTCAATCCCACCGTGGCGGCCGGATCTATTTCCTGCGCCCATGTTACAATCTGCGTAAGGCCCTTTCTCACAGTCTTCATCAGGTCCGTTTCCGGATGACGCATCGACAGGCTGAGTAAATAACGGAAAATATGCTCGCTGTCCGTTGCCCCCAGAATTTCAGTTCGATGCAGAGGGTCTATCTCCTCGATCATCTTATCGCGTACTTTTTCAAAATGTGGCACCGTTCCGTTATGGGCGAAGATCCATCGGCCATGCACAAATGGATGAGTGTTTTCAATGCTGGGCGGTCCGACTGTCGCGCGGCGAACATGGGCGATAACGGTCTTCGCATACACATGCGAAGCTTTCTTACTAAAATGCTCGCCATCGAAGGCGGCCCAGGTTTGCTTCTCGACAATTGGCACGCCGTCGGGATAATCGGCCACCCCCCAGCCATGGCCATGCATAAGCCCCTCGCTATCTCCCTTGCTTTGCAGCATTAACGCATTTTGTGCTTTCACAAGGCTGCATTCGACTCGCGTTGGTTCATTCGCATGCATTGCATAAAGACGGCACATATCAAACCTCCATATTGCAAAGAGAATTAATCATAGCATTGATGTCGCGGCCTTGATCTGACACAAGGACTTTTGGGAAAGTTTTGTATAATGTAAAAACGAAGTTCCAAATCCAAAGGTGAACAGTACATAGGCATGCTATCCTTGGCAAAGAGAACCGCAATGAAAAGAAAACGGTCTTCTTTGCCCGTCGTTGCCTGCTGTACTCCGTCGATAGACGCGCTCCAAACAGAATATCTGGCCAAAATGGCAACGCGCCTGATCCGTGACGAGCCGGCTTTTACGTCTTCGCGACATTTTGCCGCGACGGTCCATCAGGGAAGCAATGATCATCCGGCTCTGATCATTGGAGATCAGCGTGAAATAAATCTATATCATCAGATGCCGTCAACGCGACTTGATTACCGTATGGCCGTGTTGGCCCAGCCGGGCGATATCGTGATGGTCTCTCACAGGGACGAGGCGTTCGAGCATTACTTGGCAAACTATCTACAGCTTGACCGCATCAGATTTACTGCGATAGAGCAGGAGAAGAACGGGATACCGCCCGTCTCCGTATGTTGCCGGACGGAAGCAGAATTACGTCGCTTGGTATGCGATCTGGCGGATGCG
>CALEMG010000315.1 GCA_937910835.1 uncultured Alphaproteobacteria bacterium
GCTTGCAGATTATACCACAATGACCACCCTCGCCTTCAAGTCCGAAGGGGATGTGGTAATGCTGGTGGGGTATCTGACCGGCGAATTGGGACAATCAATTTACCTGCGGGAGATTGAAGGACGCGAAGATGGCGCGCCGCCAACTGTCGACCTTGAAAAAGAGCGCAAGCATGGCGACTATCTCCGCGAGATGATCGAGAAAGATCTTGTCACCGCCGCCCATGATATTTCCGATGGTGGACTTGGGGGGGCGCTTGCTGAAATGGCGATTGCCGGAAACATCGGTGCTGACATCCTGCTGGATACCAAGCTCCCGTCTCATGCCGCCCTCTTCGCGGAAGATCAGGCCTGCTATGTTATTACTGTGAAGCCAGACAACGTGGAGATGGTACGGGGATTTGCCCTCGCCGAAGATATTCCTCTACACATAATTGGAACGATCGGTCATACTGATTTGAAAATAGACGGCTTCCTCACCATATCCGTGAGTAAGCTGAGGCAAGTACATGCAAATTGGCTGCCGGAACTCATGTCTCGTCCAGGCAGTGAATAGGAGTTTTAATCCATGGCAATGGATGCGAGTGAAATTGAACGGCTTATCAAGGAAGGCATCCCGGATGCCGTGGTGCAGATCACTGATTTGCGCGGCGATGGTGATCATTACGCCGCCATGGTAACCTCCGCCAGCTTTGCCGGGCTGCCGCGTGTTCGTCAGCATCAGATGGTTTATGAGGCGCTGCAAGGGAATATGGGAGAGGCGCTCCATGCCCTCGCCCTGCAAACCTCCGTGCCGGACGGACAAACGTAAAATTTAACATTAAGAAGGATCGATAAATGCTTGACCAGGTAACGAAAGATCGAATTTCTCAGGAAGTTGCTGGTAACGACGTAGTGCTCTTCATGAAGGGCTCCGCCATTTTCCCGCAATGTGGTTTCTCGGCGACTGCCGTGCAAATCCTGTCGCATCTGGATGTGAAATTCAAAGGCATCGATGTTCTTAGCGATCCGGCCGTACGGGAAGGTATCAAGGAATACAGCCAGTGGCCGACAATCCCGCAGCTATATGTCAAAGGCGAATTTGTCGGCGGTTGCGACATCATGCGCGAAATGTTCGAAACCGGCGAATTGCAGGAAGTTTTCGAACAGAAGCAGGTGACGCGGGCCTCGGCCTAATCGCTGTCGTTTCGTGATTTTCTGGTTGCAAACCCGATAAGATGGAGCGACTGCTTCTCGCCCTTATCGCGATTCTTCCTGATTCATTTTTCAGCCTCTGTTATGGTTTGAAACCGGTTGTCATTGACGGTCAGCGGCTGAACAGCAAGGCGCGCCTTCTCTGCGATATTGATCGGAAGACGGCGACACCAGTTCGGGAAACGCCGGTTGGGAACACTCGCGCCAATATGGAACGCTTGGCGGGTGCGTTGGCGGGAAAACCTCCCAAGCTGAACTCTATCCAGGATATTGAGATCTCGACGGATTTCGGGGCACTGCCCGCCCGGCTCTACAAACCCGTCGACAACCCGTCCCTTCCCGTTCTTGTCTTCTATCATGGCGGCGGTTATATCCGCGGCTCGCTGGATAGCCATGATGGTCTCTGCGCCCGCCTCGCAAAATATGGCGGCTTCGCGGTTCTCTCCGTTGAATACCGTCTCGCGCCGGAGCATAAGTTTCCTGCTGCTGTCGATGATGCCATAGCCGCCTTTAACTGGGCTGTTGAACATGGCGCGGGCTATGGCCTCGATCCTTCAAATGTTGCCGTTGGCGGCGATAGCTCGGGCGGATGCCGTGCGGCCGCGGGGGTGCAGCAGGCGAAAGCAGGGAACGGTGCACTGCCGGTATTCCAGATGCTGCTCTATCCGACACTGGATGCGCATCTTTCCGCAGCAAGTTATCAACTGTTTGAGGATGGCTATTTCCTCACCTATGACCGCATTCGTGATTATCGTGACATGTATCTGAATAACGCGTCGGAACGCGATGATTTCCGTGCGTCCCCTATTTTAAATCCGGATTTGGCGGGCCTTCCCCCTGCACTTATCATCACGGCGGGGTTCGATCCGCTCCGCGATGAGGCCGAGAGTTACGGTAAGGCGCTGCAGGCCGCTGGCGTCAGCGTCGGTACAGTGCGTTTTCCGAGCATGGTGCATGGATTTATGTCGATGACGGCAATATTGCCGCAGGCTGAAAAGGCCGTCCACCAGGCAGCGGAGGCTTTGCGTCACGTCTTCACGGGCGACTGATCAGGCGGCGTCTTCCTCGCCGCCGACCTTCTGGGCGAGCGCTGCGGCGAGATAATCGTCAAGATCACCATCCAGCACGCCTTGTGCGTTCCCCTTCTCAACCCCGGTTCGAAGATCCTTCACCATCTGGTAGGGATGCAGCACATAGGAACGAATCTGGTGGCCCCAGCCTATATCCGTCTGGCCGTCCCGGGTTTCCTGGGCTGCGGCCTCGCGCTTTTGCAGTTCAAGTTCGTAGAGCCGGGATTTCAGCATTTTCATCGCTTCCGCGCGGTTCTTATGCTGCGATCGGTCATTCTGGCACTGCACGACGACATTTGTCGGGATATGGGTGATGCGGATCGCGGATTCAGTCCGGTTCACATGCTGCCCGCCGGCACCGGACGCGCGGTAAGTATCGATGCGGAGGTCTTTTTCGTCGATCTCCACCTCGATATTGTCATCGATCACCGGATACACTCCGACGGAGCAGAAACTCGTATGACGGCGCGCATTGGAATCAAAGGGTGATATCCGCACAAGCCGATGGACGCCGCTTTCGGTCTTGAGCCAGCCATAGGCATTCTCGCCGGCGACTTCAATCGTGACGGATTTGATCCCCGCCTCTTCCCCGGCGCTTTCTTCCAGTATCTTGACTTTGTAGCCATGCTGGTCCGCCCAGCGCATATACATCCGGAGGACCATCTGCGTCCAGTCCTGCGATTCGGTGCCGCCCGCGCCGGAATGAACTTCCACATAGCAGTCATTGGCATCCACTTCGCCCGAGAGCATGCTCTCCAGCCGCCGTCGGTTGACTTCGGTCAGCAGGGATTTGAGCCCCTCTTCTGCGTCCGAGACGGTTTCCTCGTCCTCTTCTTCCTCGGCGAGGTCGATGAGATCGCAGTTATCTTCAAGTTCCTGGCTGATGCGGTTGTAGGCGTTAAGTGCCCCTTCAAGGGAGGTTCTCTCTCGCATCAGGGCCTGCGCCTTGGCGGCGTCGTTCCAAAGATCGGGATCTTCGACGAGGGCGTTTAGCTCATCCAGTCGGCGGGTTGCGTTTTCCCAGTCAAAGATACCTCCTCAGCAGGGCCATTCCCTGCTTGATTTCATCGACTAGCGACTGGTGTTCTGCACGCATTCTTCACTCCAACAACGTAAAAATCTGGCGGAAGGTAGTCCGAAATTTCCGATCAGTAAAGCCCGCCTGTGCCGGAGCGAACGGCCTTTTCCGGGATTGTCCCGCTGATGACGGGGGAAATGCCGCTTTCAGAGCCATCGAGAACGCCGTTACTGGTCAGGCTGCTCGTCGTGGTTTTAAAGGCTTCCAGGATGACATTCTTGTCGCCGCGCTTCGCGGGCTCCCCGGTCTGGCCATTGATGCGGACAAGGCGGATCCCTTCGGGCACGCGGAAGGGCGTTGCAGGTTGGTCTTTCAAGACTTCGGCCATGAAGTCCCGGAAGATCGGCACGGCAACGGAAGAGCCTGTTTCCTTCTTGCCAAGGCTTTCCGGTGTATCGAAGCCGACATAGATGCCGACCGCAAGATCGGGCGAGAAGCCCATAAACCAGGTGTCCTGACTTTCATTGGTGGTGCCGGTCTTGCCGCCCAGAGGCTTGCCAATCTCCTTGATCCGTACGCCAGTTCCCCGGGTAACAACACCTTCGAGCATGGAGACGACCTGATAGGCGGTCGTTGCCGGCAGGATCTGCTCCCGGTTGTCGGGAAGCTCGGGCTCTTCCTGATTGTCCCAGGCCTCAACATTACAGTTATCGCACGGGCGTTCGTCATGGCGATAAATGGTCTTACCGCGCCGGTCCTGTATGCGATCGATCAGGGTCGGGGTAATTTTCTTGCCTCCGTTCACCAGTTCCGCATAGGCTGTCGTCAGCTTAAGGAGCGTCGTCTCCCCTGCGCCGAGGGCCATGGAGAGCGTCGGCATCAGGTTATCAGTGATACCGAACCGATGCGCATAATCGACAATCGGCTCCATTCCAATGGCGCGGGCAAGTCGCACTGTCATCAGATTTCGCGATTTCTCCACCCCGAGGCGAAGTGTACTCGGTCCGTAAAAGCGGTTGGTGTAGTTGGAAGGCTTCCAGCGCTCTCCATTTGGCTGGGTCAGCACGAAAGGACCATCCATTACCTTGTCGGCAGGCGTAAAACCGTTATCAAGCGCGGCCGCATAGACAAAGGGCTTGAAGGCCGACCCCGGTTGGCGATAGGCTTGAACAGCGCGGTTAAACTCGGATGCATCCGGGCTCCACCCGCCAACGATGGCATAAACGCGGCCCGTGTGGGGATCCATCGCGACAAGACCGCCGGAGATTTTTGGGATCTGTTCCAGGCTGAAAAGCTTTTCTGTTGCCTTTGCCCCCTCCTTCGGAGAGACCGCGATGACATCGCCGACCTTCAGGACATCGGCCGGCTTTTTAATCGCCGGACCTTTTTTATCCACTTCGATATATTGCCGCGCCCATGTCATATCTTCTAGCAGGATGCGGCCTTTTGACGTGTCAGGAAAGCCGATGGTGGCGGCCTCATCATCCAGTTCCAGCACGACGGTCATATGCCAGTCGCCAAGGCCTTTCGGACGGGGAAACTTGATCATTTTCACGGTCCAGTCCTCGCCCACTTCAATCGTGGAAAGCGGTCCGCGCCAGCCATGCCGACGGTCATAGGCGCGCAGACCTTCACGCAAGATACGCTCACCGACCAGTTGCATCGATGTCTGCATGGTCGTGCGTACAGACAGTCCACCATCATAGAGCGCCTTCTCACCGTAGACGTCGTAGAGTTCACGCCGCACCTGCTCGACGAACCATTCGGCCTCAATAACCTCGGCGTCGCCGCCTTTGCGGGCAAGAAGCGGCGTGGCAAGGGCCTCGTCGGCCTCTTCCTGGGTGATATACTCATCCTCAAGCAGTCGGCCGATCACATAGTTGCGGCGTTGGACGGCGCGTTCGGGGTAGCGGAACGGATTATAGTTGTTGGGCGCCTTGGGGAGCGCGGCGAGATAGGCCGCCTCGGCAATCGTCAGGCGATCGCGCGGCTTGTCAAAATAATAGCGCGCCGCCGCCGCCACGCCATAGGCGCGATGACCGAGATAAATCTCATTCAGATACAGCTCCAGTACCTGATCTTTCGAGAGTGCCCGATTGATCCGGAGCGCGAGAATGGCTTCCTTGGCTTTGCGTTCGTATGAAACCTCGTTCGTCAGCAGCATGTTTTTCGCCACCTGCTGCGTAATGGTGGAGGCACCAACGGGCCGACGCCCCTGCCCTAAATTCTTGAGATTGGTAATGGCGGCACGGGCGATCCCCTTATAATCAAGGCCCGGATGGTCGTAGTAATTCTGATCCTCCGCCGCGATAAAGGCCTGCTTGACGAATTCAGGGATGGTTTCAATAGGTACAAAAAGGCGTCGCTGCGTTGCATATTCCGCAATCAGGCTACCATCTGCAGCATGTACCCGCGTCATCACCGGTGGCTCATACTCGGTAAGCTGGTCATACTCCGGTAGACCCTTGCCGAAATGATAAAGACCATAACCAACCGCCCCAACGGCAATGACTCCAAAGAAAATCACCAGGGCAAAGCAGAGAAAAATAAATTTCGCAAAGCGCTTCATAAGCCAACTAATCTCAAATTACATAATCAAATTGTGAATATAGAGCAGATTCGGTTTTTTTCAGGCAGAAAATATGATTTTTCGAAAAACCGGTCCCTGCTTTCCTGAATTCAGGGGTCAACTGTTTTAAAATACCGGTCGATAGCATTGGCAATCGCCTGAGCCAGCCGT